>CAMOFW010000032.1 GCA_946613765.1 uncultured Mycoplasmatota bacterium | reverse complement strand
GCATTTATTGCTGAATAGTAAGTTGTAGAAGACCACCATCCACCACTTGATGAACTAACCTGTGGATCTAATGTATTAAAATTTTTATTATTATAAATTGTTAAGTGCTCTATTGTTGTATCATTTTGTAATGTTATAACATTATTTGTTACTGTCCAGTCATATGATGTTTGAGTACCGTTATGTAATCCAGTTAAAGTAAATGGTTTAGTTTGTGAACTACTCCAATAGTTTGTTATATCTCCAGTTAGATATGCTATGTTAGTATCTCTAGTAACAAGATAATAATATTTTTTTGTATAATCTACTAATGGTCTTTGACCATCACTTGTAAATGATTGAATTAATTCATAGTAAGTACAACTTGATGAAGTACATGTTCCAGATACAGGTTCACCATTTGCATTATAATAACCATTTATTGATTGGTTTCTACTAAATGTTTTTTCTGTATAATATCCTGCAGTAATAAAATTTGGATCAACAAGTTGTATTGTTTCACAAGTTACTTGATATCCAGTTGTATCTAATTGATGGAATGCATTATTTTGAAAATAGTAATATGTTGTTCCAGGTTGATATACTTCACCTTCAGGAACATCATAATAGTATGGACAACCATTTCTGGTATTACAATATCTATTGTTTGCATTGTACCAATTATTACCACTTTGATAATAACCAGTATAGTAAGAATATCTTGATGCTACTGCATATCTATAGTATTGATCCATTACTGGTCCACATTCTTCTCTAGATACTTCTATTGGTTCTAAGCCTTTATCTTTAAATGTGTTAAAGGCATTTGACCAGTTATTACCTGTTAAACCATATTCAGTTGCATCAACCCAACTTGCATGGAAATCTAATGTTATAGGATCATATGTACCTTGGGCATTTCTTGTTAGTGTTATTTCTGCAAATCTTTCATATCTAACTAAGTCATATGAAAGTGTTACTCCAACGGTATCACTTATCCAGTTGTTAAATCCTTTACCATTAGGTCTATTTGTAAATGGATTATCTATTAAAGTAATTTTAACTTTATTATTTTCTACTGGTAAATAATCATAATAAACTATTTTGTTATAGTTTTCAGTAGATGATATTGTACCAGTTAATGTTTGATTACTATTTGTTTCTATACCAGAATAAGTAATAGTTGCTTTAACCAATGTTGTATCTGTATAAATATTTTTACTTACCATTGTTGGTAATTTATAATCACTTGAGTAAGTATAATTTAAACCAGAATAGAAACCAAAATCAGCATCTAAATTATTTAAGTAAATTGTGTTTCCTTCTCTTCCAGTTGCATGTTCTGCTGATGTTGGATTAGTTGCTTGTTGAGCTTTTTCTCTAAGTACAAATTGAGTATTGTTAATTACTATTTCATAATCAGTATTACTAAAGTCAGCCATCTGACTATAAGTTAGCGTGTTATTGTTGTTAACAGTAAATCTTTTTATTTCATGATTAGCATTACTAAAGTTATTAAATCCATTTTGATTAGTTAAGACATTTGTAAAACTATCACTATTTGATAAATGTACAATATTGTATGTTGTATTTGTTCCATAAGTATCTTGGTATTTATTATATACAATTACTTTGTTGTATGTAGATGATGTAGATGAATTAGTAATACCACTTACTATATATTCATCATTTCCTTTTACTATTTTAGAATCTATTACAACCATTTCAATTGTAGATGATGTAATAGAGTCTGCTAAGAAACCACCTTGCTCATCTTCTAAAGTATAATCAATATTATTAAATGCTAAATTTTTAATAGTGGCATTAGATAATTCATTAAATAAACCATTAGTTATATTAGCATTATAAATTGTATTACCTTTACCATCTATTGTTCCACTGAAAGGAATTGTGTTATTAATTGAAATATCATGATCACCATAGTTAAGTCCAATTGTTATTTCATAATTTTTAGAAGCATATAGAGTTGCACTATTACCTTCCATTAATTGTTTGAAGTATGCAAATTCTGCAGATGAAGAAATTACGTATGGATTAGATGCACTACCTGTACCACTTTTAAAGGATGTTGCAACTACTCCATTCCATGATGAATCTTCAACTGTAGCAGTAAATACTTTAATAGCAATCCACGACAAAATAACAGCTAGTGCTGTTATTAGCAAAATTAAAACTAATTTATTTTTTGATATATTAGTTCGTGATTGCATACTCCTATTCTCCTATAATCATTTTACCATAAAACCCCTATTTTTACATTAAAAAAATGAGAATTTCTTCTCATTTTTATTATTAATTTTATACCTAGTCACCTGACTCTGTACTTAATTGTAAATTGAATTCAATATCTGATCCAGTAGCGTTGTTTTCGCAGTCGATATCTTGTCCTTCAATCCACATATAAATTCTCATTTTTGTAACTCCAGCAGCTAAATCAAAAGCTTCTTTATATACTGAATTTACTTCTTTTGTTACAATTCCAGGATTTACTAGTGTAGCATCAGTAGTGTTAGTTCCATTAACTAATTCTTTTAAATCTACTGGTGTTGGAATTACTTTATTTACACCATAGTATGGAGTGTTAGCACCTGCTACTAATGTTACACCATATTCTGGAGCAACTGTGTCAGCTACCATTTGTGTATGAGCATCTGCATTTGGTTCCCAAATAAGTGCTTTAGCAGATACATTGTTTCTTAAACCTGTTAATGTTGATGCAGAATCTGTAGATTCACCATGACCTAATGTTACGAATGCAATACGAGCAGCATTTTTAAGTCCTCTATCTTCAGTTCCTTCTTTAGCTAATACATCAGAATCTGATGTTAAGTAAATTGTTTGTGTTTTATCAACTCTTAAAAATATATCGAATGCAACATAATTTCCTGTACTTCCTGCAGTATCAGTTTCTTTTGCAGTATAAATATTATAATCACCGGTAGTAGCATCGTTACCTACTACTGCTCTATACATATTTAATCTACCAGTTGTTTGATCAACAATACTATCTGTAGATACGTTTGTTACATAAATTGGAAATTGATTAACACTACCAGTATATCCAGCTAGGATATCTGAGTTAGTAATTACTGATTTCCATTGTGCTGCATTTGTAGAAATTTGTAAACCGTTACTAGCTTCTACTTTAACATTGATTGAATTGATTGTTACTACTTGGTTTGCAGTAAACCATGCATAAGTTGTAGTACCAAGCATTACAATGCTTAATAGTAAAAGTAGTATTAAACTAGTCACTTTCTTTTTGTTTGATTTTCTTTTAGCCATACTTTTCACTCCTCTTTTGGTTCTGTATGATTTTCAGTTATAACCATATGCATTTTAAGTTCTCCACCTATTAGTGGGTCTGTACAGTCTGGATCGTCTCCTTCAAGCCATACGACTACAGTTATACGATCTCTTTGTCCAGGTTGAAAATTATTAACTTCTTCTAGTATGATTGAATTTTCAGCATCTTTAATGTTTCTAAATGGTGTTGTTCCTTGTTCTGGAGTATCATCTAAGTTGCTCTTCTTTGCGTATGTTGTAGATTCTCCATTATGATATATCCTAATTCTTATTGCTTCATCTACATTCTTAATTACATCATCTACTACTACTTCATACCAATAATTTAGTACTTCTGTATTTTGATTTTCAACAAAGAATGTATAAGCTATGTAATTATCTCCATTATGTGGTCCATATAATTCATCTGCATCGATGTATTCCGGTAACCATTTAAATGAGATATTATCCATAAATCTTATGGATTCGGCTTCTAATTTTCTCTTACCAATAGTGTCGTTAATATTGTCGTATATCGCTATACCACTTTGTAGAGTTTTATTAGAGTCTAGTATTACGGTGAATTTTCCTTCGTTATAAATAATTGCCAATATGATATAAAGTATTAGCAAGAATAGTAACAAACCAAGTAATGCAAGTCGAACTGCCCTGTTTAAAATTTTTCGATTTCGTACCTTTTTGGCACTTACTATTACCTCTTTTGCCATAACATTCCACCATAATCATGATATATCATCATACCATACATATAATATACCATCTTTATACCACAAAATCAATAATAATTGTCGAAAATTGTTACGATTTTTAGTGTGTAAAATTCACGTAAATTTGACAATTATTTTATGTAAATTTGTCGAAAAGTATACACTTTTTTGGTACAATGATAATAGTAAAGGAGGCCTTAATATGTTGAATTGTTTAAAGACTGCAAAGTTTAAACTTTTACTTGCTATGATATCTTTATTAGTTTTAACTAACACTATTCAAGAATCATATGCTAAATATATATCTAGTGCCTCTGCTAGTTCTAACTTTACTATTGCTCAATGGACTTTTAAAGTTAACGATCAAGACGTTTTAGCTGATAGTGATTTTTCAAGTACTATTGTTCCTGTTATAGATACTAATTCTAATATTAAAGAAGGATTTATTGCACCTACTAGTACAGGTCACTTTGATGTAATTGTTGATTATAGTGAGGTTGGAGTATCTTTTGATGAAACAGTTAGTGTTAGTTACCCAGATGATAGTTCAGTAACTGATTTAGTGTTAACTGGTTATACTTTAAATGGTGGTCCATTAGTATCTATTGATGCTGGTGATGAAATAACTTTAACTCATTTACTAGGTTCCGCTACTTCCCAAGATACTTTTAGATTCTTTGTTCAATGGATTGATGGAACTGGTGAAACAATGGATAATGATGCTGATACTGCTGCTTCTAAAGACGAAACAACCAGTTTAAAAGTTAATATCAACTTTATTCAAAGAGCAAATTAAAAAGAATTATAAATACATATAATTCTTTTTTAATCTGGATTTTGTGTTATATCTAATCTTATTTTTAGTGTAATGCTTTTTGAAGTTGGGTGTTGTTTTTTATAAGTTGCTGCACGTATTCCCCATTCAGTGTCTAATTCATCATCTCCACTTTCATAAGGCCATACAGCGCCCAATGTAAATAACTCATTACCATTTTCACTGTCTATTGTTTCATTTGATAGAGTTATACGAATAGTAAATGGGTATTCAGTTCTTAATTTAGATTCTAGTTGAGAACTAGTTAAATCTGTTGCAACTGGATCATCTCCATTAAGTTCTCTACCCTCAACTGTTACGTATTCATCTTCAAATATTCTAGCCTCTAATATAGTATAAGATAAAGTAGCTGATACTTCAGATTTATTAAATGCTTTAATTTCATAATTAAAATCTGCCATACCAGGATATAAATTTTCGATATCTACCACTACATTATTTGAGATTTCATGTTCACCACTTTGAAACGTAACATCCCATGATTTAACATGCACATTAACACTGTTATCAACTCTTGTAATATAAATAAACCATGCAAAAGTATTTGAAACTACTAAAAAGAATACAAATACTAACCTAAGGATAAGTAATTTCTTTTTATTTTTCTTACTCTTCTTCTTCATCTATATCATCCTTTTTAACAAGAAATGATGTAATTGTTTCATATGAAAAACTTGCTGCTACTAAAATAAATATTACATAATATGCTATAGGATTCATCATAATTCTACCAATAAAACTTAGAATTATTGCATGATAAGCAACCTTGCCATAAATATCATCTTCACTAATTTCAGGGTCTGCATTTTCATTAGCAATACCTTGAGTTACAAAATAATATTTATCTTCTTTTTTGTTTTTAGTTATAACTCGGTGAGTTATTTTTTTGTTTTTAAGATCACTTTTCTTTCCTAAATATGTAACATCATCGCCTACTTCTATTTTAGAAGCATCAGCTTTTTTAACAACAATTATATCTCCAACTTGATATTCTGGAGTCATTGATTCAGTAGCTACTTGGAATACATATATATTACCTATTGTTAATTTTGAATCTGTTACTTTTTGAAATATAACAAATATTAACATAATTACTAAGCATGCGATTAGTATTCCTTTAAAAATTTTCCATATTACTTTCATGTTGATACCTACAATTCTATATTTTCTATTTTTTCTAAATATGTTTTAATATGTTTTGAGAAAGTATTACTTACTTCAGATAAAGAAGCTTCTGTCTTATATCTTGTTATAGCAATCTTATCTCCAATTCTCTCTTTTAATTCTGACATTGGCATATCTACATTTAATTCAACTATTCTTTGTACTAATTTATCAGTTATTTCATCTACTGCTTGTTTAGTAGCTGCTTTACCTTGAGCTGTATCACTTAAGGTATTCATAGCTAAATAATTAAGTAGGAATGTTGAATTCATATAATCTTTTAATATACCATTTTCTTCATAAGACTTATTACTCTTAGTAACTTTATCATCATTAGCAACATGATTTTGTAAAAAATCCCATAATTTCATTGCATATTGAAAGTTAGTATTTTTTAAGATAACATTTGTCTTCTTTATTGGTGGTATAACTCTTGCTACATGGGCCTTTTTTAAGGCTTTAATAACATCTGTATTAGATAGCATAGTTATATCATCATCTAATCTTTTAATTCTATTTTCTAGTGAATCTTCACCTTGTGGACCCACTTTTTCGTTTAAGCTTGATGAATAACTCATCTCAACATATACGTTTTCGTTTCCCACTTTTGTCCTAGCACTATAGCTAGCTTTTTTTACATCTTTAACAGAAGAAGCAGTAATTAAACTCTTCTTTTTTATTTCAAGAAAGTTACGCATGTTATCTATTAAAGTATAGATAAGTCTATTTTCATATGTATCGTAACTTTCTTCTTTATTAATATTTAATATTTTTGATGGTTTAACATCACCATTATCTTCAATCTTTTGAATGAAGTTAGTGTGTTTTGACAAGTGTCTAATAGATTCAACTGTTATACGACGAGCTAGTTCTACTTTAACTATTTCATCTTCATTAACAATAAATCTATTTGGATTTCTTAAGATATTATCTAAATATCTTATTGTGTCTTCCATTATTTCTAACCATTCAAAGTCTGTTTCTACTCTATTAACATTTGTGCTTATATTAAGTTCAGCTCTAGTATTATTAACAAAATTTTCTAGTCTGTCTTTTGGTGTATTTTGATATAAATCTAATACTTTTAATTCATTCATATACTATGCCATCTTCTTTAATCTTAATAGATATTCAATGCATTCATGCATTTTATTTTCACCGAATTCTTTATTTAAGAAATCAACGAAACCATCTATTTCATCTCTAATATAAGCAATGTTAAGTTGTTCAAATTTTCTTAAAATTTTACGAGCTATGAAGTAATCAATTCCATCAACTTCATCTCCACCACAGGCAACATATACTGGTACAAACTTTCTCATGTGTGCAACAATACGGTTACCGAAGGCAATTCTAAAGTGTTGAATAACATAGTTATCCATTCTTTCAATTTTATCTAAGTTTTCTTGATGTATTGGATTAGCTTGAATAGCTTCAGTAAACTTCTTATCTAAATAAGAATAATTAATATCTTGAGCATCAACTTCATCTGGTGTAAACACTTCACCTTTGTCGTTGATATCAATTGGCATGGCACGGTCGTAAACCTTATCTGTTACCATGAATGTTGAGTCATCGTTGTTGATTGTTCCGATGTACCATACATTTGGTGGAATTTTTAATTTACCTTCCTTTAATCGTTTTGGGTCATTTTTCCATGCACTTGGTACAATTTCAACAATCCATTCATCTTTATTTGGCATCTCTAGAATAGATAACATTTCTGCGAAATAGTATTCTACACGAGAGATGTTCATTTCATCTAAAATTACTGTATAAACATCATCTGTATAACCTGCTTCATACATTTCTTTTAAAACTTCTGTTTCATT
>CAMOFW010000031.1 GCA_946613765.1 uncultured Mycoplasmatota bacterium | reverse complement strand
GAGAAGCCTTTGATTTAGAAGGAACACCAATAATAATTAAATTTAAAAATAAAAAGGATGAATAATTTTATTCATCTTTTTATTATTTAACATATATTATTATAAGGTGATAATATGAATGATGATTTATTTGATAAAATAGAAAAGAAAACTAATGTTAAAAAAGAAACCATTATTGATTTAGCAAATGAATTAAATAATGGTAATATGAAAAATGAGAACACATTAAGAAAAGTAATACAAACTTTATCTTCTATTACTGGTAAAGAAGTATCTAAAGATAGAGAAGATAAAATAATAAATACTATTATTAATGATAAAGTACCAAAGAATATAGATAAAATGTTTTAAATATAGTATAATGTTAATAGGTGATAGTAAATGTATAGAACTGCAAATATACAAGATGCTAGCAAACTTGATAAATTATTAACTAAACTAATTGATGATGAAAGACAATATGATCCAAGTGTAGAACATATTAATGTAAGAGATTTCTATATCAATTATATTGAAGATGATACTAAATATATTTATTTATATGAAGAAGATAATAATATAGTAGGATATATTTATTTAATCAAAGATAATGATCATATTAAAATAGATGCATTATATGTAGAAGAACTATATAGAAATAAAAAAGTAGCAACAACATTACTTAATGAAGCAATAGATTATGCTAAAGTTAACAATATTAAATATATAACAGTTAATGTTTTAGAAAATAATATTAAAGCTAAAAGTTTATATAGTAAATACTTTAAATTAAATAAAAAAGATGGTATTAAAGAAGAACTAATATTATATCTATAAATAGTACTTATGTACTATTTTTTATTGACTTTACAAAACAAGTAAAAAACGATAAAATATATATACAATATTTAATAAAGAAGGAGTTATCTTTTATGGTACAAGTTATATATTACATATTTTTTTCAATAACTTTATTCTATGGATTATACTATGCATTTACTAGTATATTTGCTTTTATAAAACCTAGAAAGTTTAGAATTAAACCAAGTTTACCAAAACATAAATTTGCAGTTATTATTCCTGCTAGAAATGAAGCTGACGTTGTAGGTCACTTAGTTGAATCATTACTACAAAGTAATTATCCTAAGAATCTATATGATGTTTATGTAGCAGTTAATAATACAACAGATAACTCTGCTGAAGTAGCAAAAAAAGCTGGAGCAAAAGTTATTGATGTTAAAGTAAAAGTTAAATCTAAAGGTGAAGTATTAAGATATGTATTTGATAAATTAAAAAAAGATAAAACTATAGATGCTTATCTTATCTTTGATGCTGATAATGTTGTACATTCAGACTTTTTAAGTAGAATGAATGATGCTTATGAAGCAGGATATAGAGTAGCTCAAGGATTTAGAGATTCTAAAAATATTACTGATAACTGGATTTCAGGATCTACATCATTATTCTACTACATGCAAAACTTCTTCTGGAATAGAGCAAGAATGACTTTAGGTACATCTGCATCTATTAATGGTACAGGTTTTTATGTAGCAAAAGAAATAATTGATGAAGAAGGATTTGATACAAAAACTTTAACTGAAGACATTGAATATACTGCCCAAAGAGCATTAAAAGATGAACCAATTGCTTTTGTTGAAAGTGCAATTACATATGATGAACAACCAATTGCATTTAATGCATCATGGAAACAAAGAAAAAGATGGTCAGTTGGTTGTCTACAATGTCTAAGATTATATTGGAAAGATTTACTTAAACATTTTATTAAAACTGGTAATTCATCAGCATTTGATATGTTTATGAACTTTGTTGCACCAGTAATTCAAGTAATTTGTTTAATTGAATTTATTGCATTAATTATATTTAGAATATTTAATATTCAATTATATGATATATTCTCAACACTATTCTCTAGTGGAGTACTATTCTTAGTATTAACATATATTACAGGTATTATTACATCAATATTCGTTGTTAAATATAACAAGAGAAAATCAAGAAGTGTAATATCTGCTATTGCATTATTTGCAGTATTTATTCTTACATGGGTTCCTATTAATGTTATTTGCTTATTCAAAAAAGATATGAAATGGGAAGCAATTAAACATAAAAGAGGAGTATCTGCAACCGATATTGGAAGTGCTAAATAATGGAAGAAGAATTCTTAATTAAAACTAAAAATAATTTACTTATAAGTCAAAAGGATAAAGAAACATTAAAATATTATGGAATTGATGTTGATAACTATAAGACTTTAAATGAATTATTATATGCAATAGATAATATACTAGATAATGAAGACTTAGATAGTGATGAAGAAGAAGAATTAGATTACATTGCAAATACACTACAAGAACGAAACTATTATTTAAACTTCAATAAATAATAGTTTTTAACTTGCAAGAAAATAGATTTTATAATAAAATATAACCTGTTCGATGAAAAGAGGCTAATTTGTATATGGCAAATACTAAAAAGAAAAAGAGTACATCTAAAAGAAAAAGTACTACCACAAGAAAGAGTAGTACGACAAGAAAGAAAACTACTACTAAAACTAGTGGTGTTTCATCAACTAAAAAGAGTACTACAACTAAAAAGAAAACTAATACACCTAAAGCTAAGAAGAGTACTGCAAGTATAGAACAAGCTTTAGTTGAAACAGAGATAACAAAAAAAATAGATGCTGTTAAAGTTGAAACAGAACTACCAAAGAAAAAAGCACAAACAAGGGAAATATCTAAAAATAAAAATGTTGCTAATAAAGTAGTTAAAGAAGAAAAATTTACTGGTGTTAAAACTGCCCAAAAACAAATCAAAGGAAAAAGAAAGAATAAAGAAAACTTAATTACATTAATTAAGTCTCATCCATTCTTACAAAAAATAAATAGACTAAAAAGAAAGATTAAAATATATGGTATTACAAGTGTTATACCTAAAAAATATTTAATAGTTTCATTATTTTTACTTCTATTTATGATTGTTATTCCAATTGCAGTATACTTTTATCAAGAACCAGGTGTAAAAATAGATTTAACATCTGTTCAAGAAGATATAGATACATTAAAAACTTTATCACTTAACTTAGATAATATAGATGATATAGTGAATAATCAAAACTATTTTAATTCAATGAAAAATTATGATAGATATGATTTTGACTCAGTATTTAAACTTAATAGTGACTATGTAGATGATTTTGTAATTAAATATAATGAATCTAAAAAACAATTATTATTTATTATAAAACCAACTAATAATAATTATGATAATGTTATTAGTTCTATAAATGCATTCTTAAAAGAGAATAAAATAAGTGTAACACCATTTGATTATGATGGATATATAATATATATTAAATCTAAATCAAAAGAAAGTGATACTTTAGTTAAGAGTAAGATAATGCAATCAACTATTAATGTATTTGATTTATTATTAGATCTTAAAAAAGATGATATTTCATCAACACTTAAAATACCAAGTAATCTATATACTGAAGCGGTAATTAAAGTAGCTAGATTAAAATCAGATACAACAGGTTATGCTATTATTAAACCATCAAGCTTACATGCTAAAAATAAAATAATGTCTTTAATGAATGATTACTATAAATCATTAGAAGATAAATGGAAAGATGATAGTGATAATCTAGAACTAATAAAAAATAGATACTTTGAAGAATATGATGGATATCTAATCTATATTGTATCTAATAATAATAAATTAGTAATGGAATTAATTAAAAGTAAATAAGACTAGAAAACTAGTCTTATTTTTATTAATGAAAAAAGAGAGATATAAATCTCTCTTAATATACCAAAATGGCGCCCGATGCAGGACTCGGACCTGCGACCTAACGGTTAACAGCCGTGCGCTCTACCAACTGAGCTAATCGGGCATTTCTTTTTCAGTACTTCTTAATTATATACTATATTTATTGACAATGTCAACAACTTTTATAAAAAAAATTAATTGAATAATTATAAGCATTATG
This sequence comes from uncultured Mycoplasmatota bacterium, assembly GCA_946613765.1. Classification (GTDB taxonomy): domain Bacteria; phylum Bacillota_I; class Bacilli_A; order RF39; family UBA660; genus RUG12834. The sequence goes on along the minus strand of CAMOFW010000031.1, from coordinate 4,364 downwards.
TTAAAATTATATAAGGTAGAGAGGGATAAGTATGAATCAAGATAAATTAACAATTACAATCGATGGCCAAGAAAAAATATACGACGTATATTATTCTTTTACTTGTCCTCAAACAAACAAAGGATATATAGCTTATTCAGAACATCAAAAAGATAATGATGGTAATGAAATAATTATGGTTAGTTCATATGATCCTAATATTTCAACAATGAAATTATATCCTGTAACTGATCCTAAAGAAATGGAATTAGTGCAAGAAGTATTTGAAAAAATAAAAAGTATAGCTTAGGGAGGTTTTTAATTATGGCAATAGAAGAAAAGAAACTAAACGAAGAAAAAAAATTAAAATCTCCATTGGCTCATGAAAAAAACAATGATCCATTAGCAGAGATAAATGATAAAATTGATAATTTAACAAGTTTGATTTTAGTTCGCCAAATTGAAGATCACATTAATTTAATGACAACCGAACTATTAGATAGTAATAAATTAAGAGATCAAAAAATTGAAACGTTAACTGAAAAAATTAATAATCAAAATGAATTATTACAAGATATAAAGGATTTATTATCAAGAAATCTAATTCAAACAGCAACTAAAGTTGAAAAACAAGCATTAGAAGAAATATCTAGACCAATCTTAGATGAAAGTGATGATGAAATAAAAATTGCACCACTTCCAGATAAAGAAGAGGTTGAAGAACAAATTCAAACTCCAGTAGTTGAAGAAAATAAAGAAGAAGTTCATGAAACACTTGAAGAACTAGAACCAGTTCAAGAAGAAGTAGAAGAACAACAACTTGTAATACCTGATACAATGGATATCAATCAGGGAGTTAAAGTAATCGAAAGAGGTCAAGTTGACGACTTAATCTTATCTAATGCTACAACATACATTAAAAACAAAGGTGATAAACTAGTTATTAATGGTATTAATGAAGAAGAGGAAGAAGAAGATAAAAAATCTGAACTTGAAGAAGCAGAAGAAAAACTTGAAGAACAAGAACAATTAGATCTTTCAAGAGGAGATATTACTGAAGTGACTGAAGAAGAAACTTTAACTGATGAAGTTCCAACTGTTGAAGGCGCACAGGACATTACTCCAAGTGAAGCACAACAAGTTGTAGCACAAGAAAGTATTGAACAACCAAATCAAGCTGCTGAAGAAGTTCCACAAGATATTGAAAATACAACAAAATATACTTATGAAAATATAAAAGCAAATAAAACATTTGTTGAAAGAGTTAAAACTATTAATTCTAAACTATCATCAAACAATGAAGCTGACTTAACTTCAATGCCACAAAACATGAAGCAAAGTTGGGATGATAATCTAATAGTTATGCCTGAAGTTTTAGGAGAACATCTAGCAAGATAATTATAGAACGTGTTATACACGTTTTTTTTCTTTTAAAAAATAATAATATATGCTAAAATATTAAAGATTTAAAAAAGGTGATATATATGAAGAAATTAATAGTTATTAGATATGCAGAATTATCTACTAAGAAAAGTAATATTAAACAATTTTTAAATAAATTAAAAGAAAATATTACTTTTGCTTTAGATAATATAGATTTTACTTTATATTTTGATAAAGGTAGAATGTTTATTGAAACAAATGAATATGAAACAGTATTAGATAAATTACAATATGTACCTGGTATTCAAGGAATAATTCTAGCATATGAAGTAAATACTAATACTGATGAAATAAAAGATAGTATTATTACTTTATTAAAAGAAAAATCATTTAAAACATTTAAAGTATCTACTAAAAGAAGTGATAAGTCTTTTGAATATGACAGTATGGAATTCTCTAGATTACTAGGGGGACATATTCTTAAAAACATAGATGGTTTAAGTGTAGATGTACATAATCCAGAACTTGAAGTTAAAGTAGAAATTAGAAAAACTTCAACATACATCTATTTAGATGAAATAAAAGGCCTAGGTGGATATCCAGTAGGATCTAATGGTAAAGGTATGTTAATGCTTTCTGGTGGAATAGACTCTCCAGTTGCAGGTTACTTAGCAATCAAAAGAGGTATTAGATTAGATGCACTATACTTTGCTGCACCACCACACACATCAATGGACGCTCAAAAGAAGGTTGAAGACCTAGCAAGAGTCTTATCTAAATATAATAACAACATTAATCTTCATATTATTAATTTAACTGAAATAGAAGAAACTATTTATAAAGAAATACCAAGAGATTATTTAATAACAATATTAAGACGTATGATGTATAGAATAGGTGAAATACTAGCCTACAAAAACAAATGTAAATGTCTAGTTAACGGTGAGAGTGTAGGACAAGTAGCTTCACAAACATTATCATCAATGACTGTTATAAATAATGTTGTTAAAATACCTGTTCTTCGTCCAGTAGTATGTTTTGATAAAACTGAAATAATTGAACTTTCTAAAAAAATAAATACTTATGATATATCTATATTACCATTTATAGATTGTTGTACTATATTTGTTCCTAAACATCCAGTTATTAATCCTGAACTAGATATATGCGAAGAATATGAAAAACTAATAGATGTTGAAGGTTTAATTAAACGTGCAATCGAATCAGAAGAAGTAATAAAAATAAGAAGTGAAAATGAAAATAAATACTCTGACTTACTATAAAATTAAAAAAAAGAAAGATAATCTTTCTTTTTTTTATGATTAATGATATATTACTAATAGAAGGTAGGACTTAAATATGAAATTAGAAAGTAGAAAAGCTAAAATATTAGCTATAGTTTTTGCGTTACTAATCGTTGCACTAGTAACTATTTCATCATATGCTTATTTTTCAGCAAGTGTCTTAGGAAATGATCAATCAAAGAACACGGTTATCACAACTGGTAATATGGAAGTAACTTTTACAGATGGTCAACAAATAACAGCAAATAATTTAATACCTGGTGATTATGTCGAAAAAACATTTACAGTAAAAAACACTGGTGATGTCTTGGCAGTATATGGAATCTATTTTAATGGAGTAATTAATACATTTGAAAATCCAGAAGAATTAGTATATGAATTAATAAGTGAAGACGGACAAACAGTATCACAAACAAAGTGCCCAACAATCGATGAAAAATTAGCTGAAGGAATTCAAATTGATGTTGGTGAAACTCACAATTATACTTTAAAAATGACATTTCTAAACAAAGATTATAATCAAGATACAAATCAAGGTAAAATATTCAAAGCAACTATTAATTTAACAAAGATATATGATAGTGTAAGAAAAGTAAAACAAAATGTAAGAATAGGTGGATATGATTATAATTCAAATAAAAAAGAATATGATGTGGATTATGCGTCTTTAAATGACTTTGGAAATAAGTATTATAATTATTTAAAACAAGATGTTACAAGATATTTTGGTACTATGAGTAATTATTATATATTTGAAGGTGAAATGAAAGATAATATTGAAGAAACACTAGAAGAATGTAATAACGACGTAGTTAATTATTTTAGTGAAGCACACTGCTATGAAAAAAATGGAGAAAAATGGATAAAAATTAAGAGTGATCCTTTTAACACTATAGATGAATGCAAAAACAATTTTTATATATATAATTCAGATACAGGAGAATTAGAAAAACCAAATGATGAAACTAGATATGGAGAATGTAAAAAAGAATCTGGAACTATTAAAGAGGTTTTGATAGATGCCTTTGGTGATAATTCAACAAGTGAAGTATGTTTCTATAATGGTGGAGATGAAATATGCTTCGATGAGTGGATAGATTTTAATGTGATAGATAGACACAGTGAACAAGGATTAAGAAAAATTTTTGATGATGAAGAAAATATGTACAATAAAATTAAAAATAAAAAAGATTTTTCATGTAATTCTAAAAATTACGGGATGGCGTGTATTTCTGAAGACAATTTGATTTTAGATTATGATGATAATGGCTTAAGAATTTACGAGTGGGGTTACTCTAATCAATACTTACATTTTGAAAAAAAGATTAAATATGACAGCTTGTATGAATGCCATACAAATCATGAACAATTCTCAAGTGGCTTTTATGAATGCGTGTTAGAAGACGACGGAATTTATTACTATTATTCACCAAATGAAGTAAACGGATGGACAGGTGATCCATATAATACGCACTCAACAATGCAAGAGTGCGAAGAATATTGTGACAGTAGAAGTGGAGACTGTTATTGTGTAAAAATATTCTGGCCTCCTTATCAGGCTGAGTATTTTATGTGTTCCTTGAATGCAAATAACTCTAGATGTTATTCAATGCGAACAGAGTAGAAAAAATAAATACAATATGAAAAGACTAGTAATAGTCTTTTTAATTTTGTATAATTAATTAAGAGTAGGATTGA
>CAMOFW010000030.1 GCA_946613765.1 uncultured Mycoplasmatota bacterium | reverse complement strand
AATTTTTCTTTAATAGTTCATAGAACTCATCGCTCATCTTAACTTGACTACCGTATGTTTTATTTTCTAAATCACCTAGTGATTGTTCTGATTTTGTAATAATTATATCATTTGTATAATCGTTGAATCCACCATTGTTGTATCCATTACCATTACCTGCTTGTCTAGCGTTGTATTCTCTAATTGCATTAGCACATTGATTATTAAGAGTAATCTTATACTCAGGATCTTGTGCAAATATTCCATCACCCATTGATTCAATATGTTGAATAGCTTCTTGAGCTTCTGGAGTTTTCCAGTTAATACCTGTTGCTCCATTAGGGAATACATTATAATTTGAAATAGTTCTAGCGTTTAATTGTAATGCTCCATTATTATTAATAAATGAGCTATCAGTTAAAGCAGATGATGATGCAAAGTATGATTCTTGACTAATTATTGTAAATGATTCACATAATTCTTTATTATCACATTCTTTACCATACCATGAAACAAGGTCTTCTGGAACGCTTCCTGAATATAGTCCGTCTTGTCTTTGTGAAATGTATGCTTGGAATTCATTACAACAATTTGCTTCTTTTAATGCCTCTAAGCATGCATGGAATTTTGCATCGCTAAAATTGAATGATGAACTAATTTCACCTTTATTACATACTTCACTTCTTGTTATATCAACACATGCATTTGTTGCTGGACAGTATTCTTTAGAACATTCTTCATAAGTTTTACCACTAGCAATACATGCATCTAAACTTATCTTTTCTCCATTGTATACACAATATTGTCCAAAGCATGTTGGATCATCTATTCTACATACTTGATAGTAACATACTTGTTGGTCATAAGCTTCACCAGACATTGTTGCAGCTTTACCATTTCCACCACCCATAATTCTACCAAGTGCTCCAGTTTCATTGAACTGTCCTATGTTAGAGAATGTAACATAGAATGGATAAGTTCCTTCTGGAGTATTAATTGATACTGGATAAACTCTACCATCAGTATCCATTATTGTTGCATTTTGTGCATTTTTATTTGTTGTTACGATACCATCTGGTGCCATTGTATAGAATTGAGTAGCACTTTGATACCATTCAAATCCATCTGTTCTACCATAGAATGCTCTAGATCCTACTCTTGCAGCATTATAGTATTTAACTGTATCCATTTTATCATTTGGATTTAATGCTTCTTCTGATTTTTTACCTGCATCTCCAGCGTATGTTATTTGTTCACTAGGTTCACCTAGTTCGAATTGATATAAATAATTAAATTCATTTTGTTCTGATGCTTCATCATGACATGAGAATACAGCTTCAGCACTTCCTGGATCACTAGCACAGAAGAATGTTTCATAAGTTGGAGTTGGTGCAACAGGATTAACGTTCTCTAATACATTTGGTGCAAGCATTGCCATATAAGCACCTTGATCAGGATAACTAAATGTTATAACAGGATCAAATTTGTAAGGATTTGTATCAGCATTAAAGTATGCTAAATAGTTTGTACATTCTTGAATTGCTACATTTTGCATTCTAATATCTTCAATTAATGCATCATATTTTTCTTTTGCTAATGTCATTTTTTTTGAAATTTGTTTTAATACTTCTAAATAATTATCAAATTGATTATTTTTATTTTCTAAAATCTTAATGTTTGATTGTTCCCAATCTTCAGATTTTTTATCAGTTTCTGCGAAGATTGAAACATAATTGTTATATTGAGGAGTTCCTGTATCTTTACATACATGTTCAACCCATGGATCAACCCATACAGGATCTACACCAGTAGGATTATCGTAGTGTCCTTCGTGAGGTACTAAATCATAACTATCATCATCATACCAATAAGGTCTTTCAACTCTCTTATTTTGTCCATATACATCTACTGCAGAAATACCTTCACTAAATACATCATAATCACTATATATTGATGAATAGAAATTATATCCTAGAGATGATACAGCTCCTGTTTTCTTAATTTCTGGAGTCTTAACAACATCTTTATAGGCTTTCATTAATTCAGAATTTGATAAAGTATAATTTACTTTTCTTAATTCTCCACCTTCAACTGATGTTGGATCTACTAATTCATATAAAGTTAATGTTACAGATATACCATCGTAATTCCATCCTTCAATATATTGTTTATCTTGCCATTCTACCTCAGCAACCATGTCTTCTACGCTAACACTTTCCATAGTGTCACATTCATCCACACTACGTTTTCCTTGTGTTGTATACCATTTATGAATTCCATGATTATATCTTGCTGCCGCAGAATCAGATAGTAATGCTTGATATATTTGATAGTAATATAAGTATGCATTTAAGTAATCTACTTGTTGTGCTCTTATATCTAAAGCACGTTTATTATAATTTTCATTTTTAATATTTCCTGAAACACATTTTCTTTCAGCATTAAGTCCTACAACCATATGTGTTTGTGGATTTCCATCTGTATGGAATGAGAAATATGTTCCTTGTTTAACTTGTTCTTTATATCCTGGTAACATGAACTGATATTGTTCTTTACAAGATACAGTACAGAATGCTGCATCAAGTATTGGTTGTCCGTCACTTGTATAACCACTAATGTCATCTGAATTATCTCCAGTATCTTCTGTTTGAGTAAATTCAGAGTTGTTAACTACATCATAAGAGTTTCCTTGTGAATCTGTTTTACCAATAATGCAGTTTTCCCAATCAGTTTGTGCTCCTTCACTTGGTGCACCTTCGTTTACAGTTATAACTCCATTTTTATCACTTTCATTGCAGAATAATGCAGCATAAGGTTGACATGAATCTCCAGTTGGAGTATTACAATTACTTAATGGCAATTCATAAGCTACTTTACCTTCAGATGGTGCAAATACTGCGAATTTTTGTCTGTCATCTTTTTTTGATGTAGATATTGGATCTAGCATAAATGCACTTCTTAAATCAGCACCACTACTATACGATAAAGTGACTTTTAAACTACTTTCTGTGCATCCTGAGTCTTTACCAGGAATTCCACCAATAAGTACTGTAAATGTTAAAGTTCTAGCACCTTGATCATAAACTGCATTTCCTTGTTGTGTTGCAGTAATTCCAGCACCATTTAAACTAAATGATAGATTTCCAAATCCAACTTGATCTGCAGATGTAACATTTTGAACTGTTACAGTGAATGCTGATTGGTAAGAGCCACCTACTGGAGTAAATCCACCAAGTTGATTCATTCTAACTCCCAATGTTCCACCAGCTACTCCTAAATCTGAACTCATTAGTGCTCTAGCATTAGCTAATGCTTGTGAAGCAAGTGATCCAGCTGCACTACCAACGTTTCCTACGCTAGCAGCTCCAGCTATACCGTTTCTATATTCTTTTGAACGGCTATTTTCTGTTTTATCTGTATTAGATCTTGTCAAATATTTTTCATCTTCATACGCTAATAATCTTGCTGCAGCTTCGTAAGTAAAATAAGTTGCTGGATCATTTAGATTAGCGCTCATTGATAATTTATATAATTCATATAAACTAACTTGATATAGGCTTGTTGGATCAATTTGACTTGCCTTATAATCTAAGCAATCTCCACTTTCTTCAGCAGGTCCATTAAATTGTGCTTCTAAACAAAAGGCTGTATATTCGCTTCCTGCATTTTCACAATTAGCTCCAGCTGTTGCTCTATACATAATGTTGGCGTGAACTATATATTGATCTCTATCATAAACTTTATTTTTACATATAGTATACGATTTACAAACACCACCATCTAATTTCATAGCTTTACCCACAATATTAGTTCCGTTGTTAACTTGAGTAACTCCTCCAGTTCCTGATCCGTTGCCACCTGTTGGATTTGTTCCTAGTCCAAGATCATTTGTTCTTTTATTATTTTTAATCATATTTGTTAAATATGATGGAACTCCTGGTAAGTAATCTGTATTTTCATAATCAGACAATGATCTATTTTGATTACCATTATTGTTACTACTATCAGAAGTCTTTTCTACACATTGTACATTAAATATATTATCACCATTTAAAGCCTTTAGAGTAACTAAACCAGTTCCGTTACAAGTTATAGTACTATCATTATTATTATAGGATATTAAGCCATATCCAGGCATTTTAACTATTTGTTGATCGCTAGATGCACCAGTTATATGACAAGCACCATCTCCTACATAGCAAGTTTGTTCATAAGTAGTAGCACTAGCATTTGTGCTAAACGCAAAAAAGGCAAAAGATGTAATTAAGAATGCTAGGGCTTTGTTATATTTTTTATTTATCATACTAATCTACTCTTCTTTCTATTGATGAAGTAAACTACAGCAAAAGCAATTGCAACAATAATTACTGTAATAAATATCCATCTATATTTACTAATAAATTTAGCAATTTTATTAAATATTGAATTTGCCCTTTTTTCTTCTTCTGCTTTTTCTTGTTTATATTTTTCAAGTTCTTCATGGAATTGATCTTGTGTTATGTCGCTATAGTCAACTGTTGTAAATTCCTTACACATATTAAAATCCATATTATCTTGACATACATCAAATTGACTATTTAAGTTATACATTGGTGTAGTTACAGTTACAGTTTTTAATACTTCATTCTTACAGTTAGAATCATTTGATCTAATTTTAATTGTGAATGTTTTTACTGCATCTGCCAAACCAGCATCAACATATAAAACTCCATCTTCATCGATATCTTTGTATGTTAGATATCCTGTCTTTTTAGTTTCTTCTCTAGTTATTGCAACATTTAAGTCCTTAGTTAAGTTATATACTGTAATATAAAATGATGGATATGTATCAGCTTTTTTTTCACCAGTTACATCATCAGTATATTCACCAACTTCCCTAAGTTCTTTTTCCATTCCTACATTAACGTTATTAGCTAACGAAGAAAGTTCTAATTCTCTTGCATCTGAGCAAGTACCTGCTTTAACACTTGATAGAGAAACAAACATTAAAGCAAAAAATAAAATTAATAATTTCTTTTTCATACCCTTATCCTACCATTCCATTCTATAATACAATTTTATCATGTATAGTTTTAATTTACAAGGAAATTAAGAATAAAATTAAATAAAAAAAATGAACTTTTTTCGAGTTCATTTAGTTATTAATTACATTCAGCCTTAAGTGACTTTGATCCAGTTGCATTGTTAATGCATGTAGCCCAACCGCAAGTGTCTTCAGCTGTAGCAGCATCATTAACTGTAGTCATTAGCATACCTACGATTGTTGGTACAAAGAATACTAATACGGCAGCAATAGCTCTTCTTAAGAATGACATTAATTGTTTTTTAATTTCATCATCTTTACCTGAAGTAACTGCTTTACCCATATCTAACATACCAAAAATAATTAAAGCAATAGGAATAACAATCTTAATTGCAACAACAGCAATTCCTAAAAGTCCCCACAACGCAGAAGTATTTGCACAAAATGTTGCAGCATCAAATTCTAATATACTAATCATTATTATCTCTCCCTCTCTACTACAATTTTAGTAAAATATACACTTTATGTCAAGATTATTTTACATATTTACATGTATAATTATTAAAATTCATCTTTGTTTCTTAAAAATGGTGGAATGTCAATATCTCCAGTATCATCAAAACTATGAACTGATCTTGAAGAATATTCATCTTCCTCATCATTATAATCATCATAATCATCTTTATTATCATCAAATCCTGTTGCAATAACTGTTACGATTACTTCATCATTTAAGTTTTCGTTAATAACTGCACCAAAGATTGTATTGATATCAGTCTTAGCAGCATTTCTAACTACTTCAGCAGCATCTTCTGCTTCAAATAATGTTAGTGAATTACCACCAGTAATATTAATAATTGCATTAGTAGCACCATCTATTGTTGTTTCTAAAAGTGGAGATGCAACTGCAGCTTTAGCAGCTTCGATTGCTCTATTTTCACCTATACCAATACCAATACCAATGATTGCTGAACCTTTTTTAGACATTACTGTCTTAACATCTGCAAAGTCTAAGTTTACTAAACCTGCTACTGCAATTAAATCTGAAATAGATTGAACACCTCTCATTAGTACGTTATCTACTTCTTTAAATGCAGCCATCATTGGAGTAGTCTTATCAATTATATCTCTTAATCTATCGTTTGGAATAACGATTAGAGTATCTACATGTTTTTTTAATTCAACGATACCAGCTTCTGCTTGGTCCATTCTTTTTTTACCTTCGAATCTAAATGGTTTTGTAACGATACCTACAGTTAGAGCACCTAAGTCTTGAGCTATTTCAGCAATGATTGGTGCAGCACCAGTACCAGTTCCACCACCCATTCCGCATGTAACGAATACCATATCAGCACCTTTTAATGCTTCTTCGATTTCTTTTTTAGATTCGTTAGCTGCTTCTCTACCAACTTCTGGATTTGCTCCAGCTCCTAAACCGTTAGTAATATTTTTACCAATTTGTAATTTAGTTTGGGCTTTAGAAACATTTAAAACTTGTAAATCTGTATTAGCAACAATAAATTCAACACCGTTAACTCCTGCATCGATCATTCTATTAACTGCGTTGCATCCACCACCACCAACACCGATTACTTTAATTTTTGCAATTTGATCTTGTACCATATTATCCATTCCTACACTCTCCTTATTAATCTATAAAATAGCTAAAGAATTTGTTAATAACTGAGTCGTTATCAACTTTATTTGATATACCACTAAATTCTTGTTGCTCGTCTAAACTAAATATTGAATAATCTTTATCTTTTAATAGTTCTAATTCATTATACCATTTAATTAATCCAATTACACTAGAATATTTATTATTTCTTACTCCTAGTTCATTAATAGTACCTATATTAGCACTTTTTTGATATACACTGTTAAGTGTTTTTTCAAAACCACTCATCTCTGTGATACCGCCAGTTACTATTATATAATTAATTTCTCTTTTTGTTAAGTGATTTAATTCTTTTTTAGTCTTTTGTAAAATCTCTTTTAATCTTGAATATACTACTTTGCTTATCTCTTGATTGTTAATAACTACAGTCTTATTATCTTTTGATAATACTTCAATATCATCTTTTATTGATGATAATGATGGATGAGCAAAAGCAAATTCTTCTTTTAATTTAACAGCAGTATTTAAATCAACTTTATAAATATAAGCTATATCATTATCTATATTTCTTGATCCTATTTCTATATTAGATAGATTAGTAATTATTCCTTTATTAAATATAGATATTGTTGTTTTAGAATGACCTATATTTATTATAGCAGTTACACCTTTATTTGTTTTATCATTTTTAAATGTGTAATAATCACCTATTGCATCTATAGATATATCAACAATATCTAAATTTAATTTATCTAATATTGATAATATCTTATATACATTATTTTTAGGTGACATCATTAATAATGTTTTAACACTTAAAGTTTTACTAATCATATTCTTTGGATCATTAACTACTTCATTATTATCTAATTTAAAACTCATTGGTATTGCATTAACTAATTCCATATTATCTGGAACAATACCTTTATAACTTTCAAGTATAGATCTTGAGATATCACTACCTTTAATAGTTTCACTTTCAATTTCTATTTTAGCTTCACCTATAGTAAATTCTAAATCATATGAAGGTATAATAGCAATTAACTTCTTTATTGGTAAATTAAGTTTTGATTCACTATCTTTTAATACCGATTCAATAGTTGTTTGTAGTTCTTCTTCACTTGTTATTTGTCCTTTTTTAATACCTTTAGTTTCACTTTCAGATATACTTAAAGTATTAAACTTATTATTAGTCATTTCTCCAACTAATAATTTAGTAGTTTTAGAACCAATATCAATTACTGCCATTATTTTACGCATATTAGTGATTTCTCCTTTCTACTATACTTAAAATAATTATACTAGATATAAATTATTTTTTCAATTATAACAAAAATAATTTTTGATTATATTTAAAAACACTAGATTATTATTCTAGTGTTTTTGTTTAAATATATATTATTTTATACCGTATCCGTATACCCAACATCCACCAGTTCCTGAAGTTGGTGCTTGTAAGTTTATAGCTCCAGTAATATCTCCTATTATCATGAATGTAACTCCACCAGCATTTCCATTAGGAGTTTTTGCACTACTAGCTTCTTGATATAGAATTTTACAATTATTAGCTACTGAAAAAGTATATGGACCTTGAAATGAAGAATTGATTATTACATACTTATATTGACTTAAGCTTTGAGAACTTGTAATAATTTTTGTTTGATCATAATAGCAATTTAGTGGAATTTTTGTAAACTCTACATTAGCTGATCCTCCATTTGAGATGTTTATTGGAGAACTATAAAAGCCCGATGGAAATGTGATTTGTTCTCCTCCACCCA
>CAMOFW010000029.1 GCA_946613765.1 uncultured Mycoplasmatota bacterium | reverse complement strand
GATTTATCTATTATGGATAATGTATATAAGTTATATGATTTAACTAAGAGTGATAATATTGATTTACTTGTTAATAATGCAGGTTTTGGTTTATTTGGTGATGTATTAGAGACATCATTAGATAGAGAGTTAGAAATGATTGATTTAAATGTTAAGACTCTACATATATTAACTAAATTATTTGTTAGTGATTTTGTTAAAAGAGATAATGGTAGAGTGTTAAACGTTGGATCAAGTGCTGGGTTCTTGGCTGGACCTAATTTAAATACTTATTATGCTACTAAAAACTATGTTGTAAAATATACTATGGGTATTTATGAAGAATTAAGACAAAGAAAAAGTAATGTACATGTTAGTGTTTTATGTCCTGGGCCTATTAAAACTGAGTTTGAAAGTGTTGCGGGTGGTAAGTTTAATGCACTAAGTGCATCGTCTAAAAAAATAGCGAAGTACGCTATTGATAAATGTTTGAAGAATAAGTTAATAATTATACCTGGATTAGGTATGAAATTATTATTATTTTTTACTAGATTCTTACCTTATAAATTAGAATTAAAAATGGTATATAATATACAAAAAAGAAAAACTAGATAGTAATATCTAGTTTTCTCTTTTTCTAATAGCTTCACTATACCAAAGAACATCATCTTTTTCTTTGTCTTTTAACATAATGAAGTTGTTCAACATTTTATAAGTCTTTGGATTCATTTCTTTGAAATTAAATCCTGATAGAGGGGAATCATCATCTATTCTACCAAGAAGGTAGTCAGTTGATGTGTTTAAATAGTCTGCAATTTTAACTAACGCATCAGCACTTGGTAGTGCTTTATTAGATTCATAAGCACTAATAGTTTCTTGTTTAACTTTAATCTTGTTAGCTAAATCTACTTGTGTAATATTTCTTTTCACTCTTAATTTCTTAATGTTATTCATAATACCACCCTTTACTATTTATATTTATATTATAATATAGATTAAATTAATTGTAAACAATATTTGACTTTTATAATAAAAAGTAGTAAGATATACAACGTTTTAAAAAGAAGGGGTTTTGACAACATGAAAAGTAATATTAGTAAGAAAGCTAAGTTTTTAGGTATGCTTGTTGCAATGGCAATTAGTTCTTTTAGTTCAGTTGAAGCATGTGCTAATGAAGTTGAAGATAAAGAAGTAGTTATAGATAACACTAAAATAGATAAGAAGTCATACGTAAAAGCTTTAGAAGATATAAATATATATGATAGTGTAGAATGTAATAATGTTATTGGAACATTAGAAGAAAATAAAGATTTACCATTTAATTGTTTATGGGATGAAGGATTCTATGAAGTAGAATATAACGATTCAATTGGATTTGTTGAATGTAATAAATGCAATTTAATTTCTAAATATAACTTTAAAAATATGGTTGAATTTATGAATGACTGTACTATGTATTTTGAAGATGTTAATGGTGTTACTAATGCTGTTAAAGTTGAAAAACAAGCTGTTGGTGGATTAGTTAAGACTGTTGGTTCTTGGTCATTAGTATATATGGATGATAAATTAGGTTATGTTAAGAGTGATAATTTAAGAAAACTTACTGATACATTTGTTGTAGTTGATGAATCTGATTTATTGTTATATTTATATCAAGATAGTCAATTAATATTAGAAGCACCTGTTATTACTGGAAAAGAAGAATGTGAAACTGATATTGGTGATTTTAAAGTATATGATAAAAAAACAGGTTATACAATGCATGGACGAGATAAAAAAACTGGAAAAGAATATTCTTCATATGTAGATTATTGCATAATGTATAACAAAGAACACCAAGAATATATTCATGATGCTAAATGGAGAAGTAAAGACGAATTTGAAAATAGAAAAGAATTGGTTAGAAAAAAAGGTTCTCATGGATGTAATAATGTCGAAGATATAACTGCAAGAACAGTTTATTATACATGCAACATAGGTGATGATGTTATAGTTAGACCATAAGCCATGAAAATGGCTTATTTTGTTTATATGGAGGAATATTATGGAAAAGATTATTGAAGCAGATAATTATTTACATAATTTACAACTAGATATTATGCATGATGATAGTATTAAATCAAGGGAGTTTGATGTAGAAAATAGCAGAATTAATGAAGAAATACTAAAACAACAAGTATATTTTTTTGATGAGTTAGGTTTAAAATTACATAGAATATATACTTTACTTGATGATGTAGAAATGGAACTTAGTCCTCAATATATTGCTATTGATTTATCTAAAGATAATAGATCTATTACTATGAGTATATTTGATAGAGATAATGGAGATGTATTATATCCTGATATAGATATTAGAAATATAAATAATTATACCCCTAGAATTAACTATATTCATGAGTTAGTACATACTCAAGTAGATAATAGATTTAATATGAATAATATATTAAATAAAGAGTTATTACCTATATTTATGGAATTATTATATAGTGATAGAATTAAGTATGATAATAGAGTTAATGATAGATTAGTGGAATTAAGTACTGCAATTGGATATTTATATGATCCAGAACATAAAGAAGAAAACTCTAGATATATTTATTCTGTATTACAAGCTTTAAATCTGTATAGATTATATAATAGATCTAATGAAGAAGTTAAGAAAGAAATAATTAGATATATTCAATTATTATTTAATAGGGATATTTATTTAGAAGAATTATTAGATAAGTATAATATTAATTATGATAATTCTAAAGTTAATTTAAGAGAATTAAAACAATCTAAATAACTTTAAATTTTAATAAATTTATGATAATATCTTGTACGAGTGATGTTTTATGAAAAATGCTTTAGTATATGCATACTTAGGTGATGCTATATATGAATTTTATGTAAGAAAATATTTAATAGATAAGAATATATCTAAAGTTAAAGATTTAACTAAGAGTTCAATGTATTATGTTAGTGCTGTTTCACAAAGAAAGATACTAGAATTTTTAATTAATGAAAATTATTTAAATGAAGAGGAACTAGAAATAATAAGATGGGGTAGAAATGCTAAGGGAACTAAAGCTAAGCATGCTGATATAGTTACTTATAGATTTGCTACATCTTTAGAATGTTTACTTGGATATTTATATTATGAAAAAAAAGAGGAAAGGATAAATGAAATTATGAATTTCATTTTTGATAATTATGAGAATAACTAGTAAGAATGCTTTAAAGGAAGCATTAAATAATCCTAAAAGTTTAAAGAAAGTTTATTTATCTAATAAATTTAGTGATCAAGAAATTATTAAATTAATTAAATTAAATAAAGTACATTATGAAAGTATTGATTCTTTTAAATTAAATAAGATGGAAGCTAATAATCAAGGTTTACTTGCAATAGTAGATGATTATGAATATTATTCTTTAGAAGAATTATTTAATGATAATGTAATAGTTATGTTAGATCATTTAGAAGATCCACATAATTTAGGAGCTATTATTAGAACTGTTGAAGCAGCTGGTATTAAATCTATTATTATACCTAAAGATAGAAGTGTAGATGTTAATGAAACAGTTATGAAGACTTCTACTGGAGCTTTAAATTATGTAAAAATAGCTAGAGTTACTAATTTAGTTAATGCTATTAATACATTAAAGAATCAAGGATATTTTGTATATGGTGCTGATATGGATGGTACACCATATAAAAGCGTAAGTTATTCTGATAAAGTAGTACTTGTTATTGGTGCTGAAGGTAATGGTATTTCTTCACTAGTTAGAAAGAATTGTGATGAAATTGTATCTCTTCCAATGAATGGACACGTTAATTCACTTAACGCAAGTGTAGCAGCAAGTATTTTAATATATGATTTAATTAGTAGATAATTATGAATAATGATAAGAAATTATTTATTATTACAAAAGATGATGTAATAGTAAAAAATGTTGAGCGCTTTCATAATATTACTGCTGATGAATTTATTAAGGATTATTTTGATCCACGTGCAAATATTCTTGAGGATGCATCAAATGCTAATATATTTTATGCTGAATTAATGGCTGATAAATATGGCATTGTTGTTATTATAACTAATAATAATTTTGCTAGTATGTATATTCCAAGTATTTATAATGATTATCAATTAGAACAAATTAAAAGTTTTAATGATATGGTTAAAGATTTTAATGTAGATAATGTAAAATTTAGTTTAGTTCCAAAGTATAGACATAATGTATATTATGATGTTGATGAATTTTTAAAATATAATGATAATAAAAAGAGGTGATAAGTTTGGATTATAGAGATGTTAGTGATGATGAATTACTAATGATGATTAGAGAATCTAATGATAATGCTAAAGATATCATCTATAATAAATATAGATATATAGTTAGTTATATGGTAAAAAAATATAGAGGTATAGCATTAAAATTAGGTATTGATATGAAAGACTTAAACCAAGAAGCATTAGTTGGGTTTTCTGATGCACTGCTTAGTTTTAAAGATGAGTCTAATGCATCATTAAAAACTTTTATTTCACTTTGTGTTGAAAGAAGGTTGCATGCATTTTTGCTTAAGGCAAGCAGAAAGAAAAACTTAATGCTTAATGAAGCACTTAGTTTAGAACATGAATATAAGAATTATAATTCTACTTTAGCAGATATTATATCTGATAATAATGAAAATGATCCTTTAACTAGATTAACTAGAGATGAAAGATATAATGATTTAATATCTTCAATATATAATGATTTATCAGTTAATGAAAAAGATGTATTATCTTTAATGTTAGAGGGTTTAAACTATAATGATATAGCAAGTATTTTAAATATGAGTGTTAAGTCTGTTGATAATGCTATACAAAGAATTAAAAATAAAGTTAGAAATACTTTATTAGTAGAGGAATAATGCAAGTTTTACTTGCATTTTTATTGTATTTATAGTATTATCTAATTGAACACGAAGAGGTGTTTTTATTTTGAAAAAAAATAGAGGTGAAAAAATGGCTAAGGAAAAGAAAGTAAAAAAAGAAAAAGTAAAAAAGGAATCATTTTTTAAAGGTATTAGAGAAGAAATGAAAAAAGTTCATCTAGCAAGTGTTAAGGATACAGTTAAATACTCTTTAACTACTATATTTTTAGTATTATTTATGGTAGGATTTTTTGAACTAATTATATTATTAGCTTCATGGATTAAGGAGATGTTTATTTAATGGAAAAATTATGGTATGTAGTTAACACTTATTCTGGTCATGAACAAAAGGTTAAGGAAAAATTAGAATCTAAGATTGAATCTATGGAAATGCAAGATCATATCTTTAGAATTATTGTTCCAGAAACTACTGAAGTAGAAATTAAAGATGGTGTTAAAAAAGAAAAGACTAAGAAAATGTTTCCTGGATATATTTTAGTTGAAATGGTAATGAGTGATGAAGCTTGGTACATAGTAAGAAATACACCAGGTGTTACAGGATTTATCGGATCAAGTGGTAAGGGTGCTAAACCTACACCATTATTACCTCAAGAAATAGATAAAGTTCTAGCTACTATGGGTATGTCTAGATTAGATAGTGATTCTGACCTTAAAGTTGGAGATACTGTTAATATCATTGATGGTCCATTTAAGGGTATGACTGGTAAGATTGATACAGTTGATAAAGAAAATAATAGATTAAATGTATTAATTGATTTATTTGGTCAAGAAACTCCAGTTGAAGTAGAATTATTCCAAGTAAATAAGGCTTAATTTAAGTCTTATTTTTTTATTAGAAAAATACATTGCAAACCATTGACATTCATGTTAAAATATAAATAGTATTAATAATAGAATGGGTGAAGAATATGGAAAACTTTGATTTTATTAAAGAAGCTCAAGGCATTGAAGAAATTATTAATAAAGATGTTGAAGATTTTGAAAAGAGAGGTAAAGAGATATCTGCTAATAACGGAGCTTATACAGCATTTAAGAATAAAGATATTAAGAAATTATTATCTACTTTAGAATATAGATTCTTAAATCATATGAATTCTGTTAAGTTTGATAGTATAGCTACTAGTGAAGAAATTAGTTCTACTGCTAATGCATTACATGCAGCAGTTAATGATGCAAAAAAGCAATTAGAAGATTTAGATAGTGTTAGATCTAATTTAACTGGTAATGCATTTACTTATGATGATCAAAAGAATACATCTGAAAGATTAAATAGTTTATTTACTGAAGTAATTGATATGATTGATGAAAAAGTAGAAAAAGCTGAAGATTTATTAAATAATAAGAATGCCGAGAAGTTTGAAGAAAAAGAAGAAAAGAATGAAGAAACTCCTGCTTTTGAAGAAGAAAAAGAGGAAGTTAAAGATGAACTTGAAAAAGTTGAAAATGTAGAAAATGCTGAAAAAGATTATAAAATTGAAGATTTTGAAGCAACATTTGATGAATTAAATAAATCTGTTGATTCAATAATTGATAATAATGAACCATTAATTGTACAAGATGCAGTTGATGAAGAATTTAACCCAGTAAATGTTGAAACTCATTCTATAGAAGAAGATGAAGAAAAAGCAGTAGAAGAACCTAAGGAAGAAGAAGCAACTGAGGAAGTTAAAGAAGAGACTACTGAAGAAAACCAAGAAGGTGTGTATGATACTGATAGTTATTTTGCACATATTCAAGATGCTGAAAGTCAAGTAGATGAAAAGATTGAAGATATTCAAAACAATATTAAAGATTTAAGAGAAGCAGCAGATGAATTAGAAAATAATTTAAATTCAGAACAAACTCTACATGTTGTAGATGATGAAGAAGAATTTAATGTAGAAGGTGCTAAAAATGACTATGCTAAAATACCAGATGATTTTGTTAAAGTAATTGCTCAAGAACCACTTGGATCAAGTTTACAAAATCAAGATGATGTAAGCGAAGATGAAAATATTAGTTTACTACCTGAAGAAAAAAAGACTCGATTAAGAGCCGCATAGGAATAGAAAGGAAGAATAAAAATGGGATTAAAAATTAATACAATTATTACACTTGCTAATAGTGAAAAATATGTTCTACTTAATGAAACTATGTATGGGGGAATAAAATATTTCTTAGCCATGGGAGTAGATGAAAATAAAGATATTATTCCAAATAAGGTTAAAATCTTAGAGGAAATGATTCAAGGAACAGATGCTTATGTTAAAGCTGTTACTGATCCTGAAATGATTGTTATTTTAACAAGAATTTTAAAGTCACAAATGTAATGTGACTTTTTTATTTTGTTATGGTAAAATATTTTTATAAGAAAGAAGGAGATCTTATGGAATTAAAAGGAAGTCAAACTGAAAAGAATTTACTTGCAGCATTTGCAGGTGAATCACAAGCAAGAAATAAATATACTTATTATGCTTCTAAAGCAAAGAAGGACGGTTATGAACAAATAGCTGCTTTATTTGAAGAAACTGCTAATAATGAAAAGGAACATGCTAAAATGTGGTTTAAAGAATTACATGATGGGGCTGTTCCATCAACTAAAGAAAACTTACTTGATGCTGCTGAAGGTGAAAACTATGAATGGACAGATATGTATGAAGAGTTTGCTAAAGTAGCTGAAGAAGAAGGATTTAAAGCATTAGCTATTAAGTTTAGACAAGTTGGAGAAATTGAAAGACATCATGAAGAAAGATTTAGAAAATTACTAAAAAATATTGAAGATGAAGTAGTATTTAGTAAAGATGATGATAAGATTTGGATTTGTAGAAACTGTGGACATGTTGTTGTAGGTAAGAAAGCTCCTGAAGTATGTCCTGTATGTGCTCATCCAAAGAGTTATTTTGAATTAAAAGCTGAGAATTATTAAGAATAAAAATCAAGAAGAAATCTTCTTGATTTTATTTTCTATTAATATAATAGGTATATATATTAAATAAGATATTATTAATATTAATATAATAGATGAATATACTAAAGATAAATTAAATACTTGAGTACCATATATTATTAAATAACCTAGACCTGCTTTAGATACTAGGAATTCTCCCATAATAACACCTATTAGAGTCATAGATATATTTATTTTTAATGCTGATACTATATTAATTAAAGCATTAGGTATTATTAAGTGTTTAATAGTTTGTATTTTAGTAGCATTATATGATTTAAATAATAATAAATAATATTTATTACATGATATTAATCCAACGTAAATAGTATTAAAACATACTAATACATTTATTAATAATGCCATTATTATTATAGATTTAGTATTAGCTCCTAAAATAATTATTAGAATAGGTCCTAGAGCTATTTTAGGTAGTGAATTTAAGACGTTTAGATATGGGTCTATTATTTTATATAATGTATTAGATAAGTATAAAATAATGGCTAAAATAAAGCTTATAATAAATCCTAATATAAATGATATTATTATTTCTTTTATAGTAGTATATATGTGAATAAATAAGTTGTTATTCACATATAAATTATATAAAGATAATAATATTTTTTTAGGTGAAGAAAAGATAAAAGAA
>CAMOFW010000028.1 GCA_946613765.1 uncultured Mycoplasmatota bacterium | reverse complement strand
ATTCTAATTTACATGATATTAGTGTTAATTATTATAAGAATAATAATAATGTATATGGATTAAAGCTAACGGTAAATAATTATCATAGAAGATTAGTAATACCATATATGTTTAAAGATTTATATCCTGATGTTAAATGTGATACTTTAGGTAATGATATATATGTATATGATAAAAAAGTATCTTTATTAAATGCTATAGAGGAATCTTTAAGTTATTTAAATATTAAGAATAATTATATAGAATTAGAAAATATTTATATTAATGTTAGTGATAATGGATATTATAAGAATAATAATGTTGTGAAAGGATATGAATTATATGAAAACTAAGCAATTTGTAGATGTTTTAATTGAAGGAGTATTATTATTATGTGGATTAGTAATAATTGTTCTTGGTATATGTGGATATAATAGAATTAAAGTAGTATTTATTAGTGCTTTATTTACTTATGCTATATTTAATTTTATTCAGTTTTATTTAACTAGAAAGTCAAAGGATATGGAAGGTTTATATACTGCTTTGGCATCTATATTGGTTGGTATAGGTGATATATATTTTCCATTTACAAATAATATTGTACTTCCAATGTCTATTATGGTATGGGCAATGTTAATGTCTATTATTAAAGTAATTAAAGCTGATTATTATAATGATAGAAGAGATAGAGTATGGAAGTTTAAAATGGTTACATTAGTAGTATTTATGATTATGTCTGTATTAACTAGTGTGGCATTAAATTATAATAGTAATGTACAAGTATTAATTGTTGGTTATTTCTTTGTTATTAATGGAATATTAGAACTTAGTGAACCAATAGTTAAATATTTATTGGGGAAATAGGTTATGAAGGTAGTTAATGATTTTGAAGATTATAAGTTATTAGAAACATCTAAGGGAATGAAAAAAGAAAAGTGGGGTAAGTATACTTTACTTAGACCAGATCCAAGTATTATTTGGGAAGATAACTTAGATGAAAATGATGTAGATGCTAAATATAATAGAAGTAAGTCTGGCGGAGGTGCTTGGGATGTTAAAAAAGTACCATCTTCTTGGCAAATAAAGTATAAAGATTTAGTATTTAATTTAAAGTTAATGAGTTTTAAACATACTGGATTATTTCCGGAACAAGCTTATAATTGGAATTATATAATGGATAAGATTAAAACAAGTGGTAGAAGTGATGTTAAAGTATTAAACTTATTTGCTTATACTGGTGCTGCTAGTGTTGCTGCTTTAAAAGCTGGTGCTAGTGTTGTTCATGTTGATTCATCTCGTGGTATGATTGATTGGGCTAAAGAAAATGTTAAAGCTTCAGGATTGGAAGATAAACCAATTAGATTCTTACAAGATGATGTTATTAAGTTTGTTAAAAGAGAAATTAGAAGAGGAAATAAGTACGATATTATTATAATGGATCCACCTTCATTTGGTAGAGGTGCTTCTGGTGAAGTATGGTCTATTGAAGATGATTTATTTGATTTAGTAAAATTATGTAAGGAATTAGTTAGTGATAAACCATTAATGTTCTTAATTAATTCTTATACTACTGGTTTACCAAAGAGTGTTATGGAAAATATTTTAGATATATTATTTGTAAGAGACTTTGGTGGTAGTGTAGATAGTGATGATTTAGGTATTAAACAAGTTAATTCTAATATAGTATTACCTTGTGGTAATTATGCTAGATGGGAAAAATAGTAGGTAACTACTATTTTTTTGTTATATATTTTTAAATTATTAATATATTTAATTAAGGAGGAAATATGGAAATACTTAAAGTATCATCAAAGTCTAATCCCAGTAAAGTTGCTGGTGCAATTGCTAATATTTTTAGGGAGGAAAACACATGTGAACTACAAGCAATTGGCGCTGGTGCATTAAATCAGGCTATTAAGGCAATTGCTATAGCTAGAGGATTTGTTTCACCTTCTGGTTATAACTTATGTTGTATACCTGCATTTAATGATGTATTAATTAATAATGAACAAAAGACTGCTATTAGATTAATAATAGAAAATAAATAAAAGTGTACTAATGTACACTTTTTTATAATAAAGTAAAATATAATGTAATACCTACAATAATACCTGTTGCTATAGTAGATAATATTACGATAAATGCATCAGCAAAACCTGCAGCTCTGCCAAAGTTATTACTTTCTTGTATTCTTTTTTTTGCTTTTTCATTTAAATATGCTATTACGCTATTATGTATAGAGTAAAACTTTTGTTTTGCATATTTATCTGCATCAGTTAAATCTGTATATTTTTCTTTTTCTTCTATTTCATTTATTTTTCTTTGATATTTTGATAAGAATAATCTTTTTTCTTCTAATAAATAATCGTAATATTTAAAGCATTGGTATACTAGAGTTTCAAAATCTTGTATTTTTTTATTTTCTTCATCTGATATATTATTTTTATTAATATATTTAATGTATTGATTAGGACTTATAACAATATCTGATTGATCTTCATCATGTTCGTTATATTGATCATGTATTCTTTTAGTATGTAAATCAATTATTCTAAAGACATCTCCTGCATCTAATTCACGTATGTACATATTAAATGGTGATTTCTCGTTCTTTACAAGGTCATGTAGATATATTTTAGATACATCGGTTGTTTCACCTTGATAAGATACTATACCGTTATTATATGTGATATCTTCAAATCCAGGAAAACCATGTAAGAATTCAATAAATAGTTCATTATAATCTTTCATATTGTATCATTCCTATCATATAAAATATATCAAATAAATTGAAAAAATTCAATAATAATAATATAATTATATGTAGTGATTATTATGAAAGAAAAGTTATCAAAAGAATTTATTATAAATCTATCTAAAGATAAAAATGAACCTTCATGGATGTTAGATATAAGATTAGAAGCTTATGAAGAATTTTTAAAATTAGATAATCCTAAATTTGGTCCAATTATTGATTTGAATTTTGATGATATTATTTATTATAAGAAATCAACTGGTGATATGACTAATAATTGGAATAATGTTGCATGTAGTGTTAAAGATACATTTGATAATTTAGGAGTTATTAAAGCAGAGAAGGAATACTTAGGTGGTGTTACTAATCAGTTTGAGAGTGAAGTATTTTATCATAATACAACTGTTAAAGATGATATTATATTTACTTCTACTGATGATGCTTTACAAAAGTATCCAAAATTATTTAAGAAATATTTTAATAATTTAGTTAAATATAATGAAAATAAATATACTGCTTTAAATACTGCTTTATGGTCTGGTGGTTCATTTATTTATATACCTAAGGGTATTAAAGTAGATAGACCATTACAATCTTATTTTAGAATTAATTCAAAGAATTTAGGACAATTTGAAAGAACTATTATTATAGTTGAAGATGAAGCAGATTTATCATATATAGAGGGATGTACTGCTCCATCATATTCTTCTTCATCACTTCATGCTGGTGTAGTTGAAATATATGTTGGTAAGCATGCTAAATGTAAGTATTCTACTATTCAAAATTGGTCAACTGATGTATTTAATTTAGTTACTAAAAGAGCAATAGTAGATGACTATGGACAAATGGAGTGGATTGATGGAAATATTGGTAGTAAGGTTACTATGAAGTATCCATCATGTATATTAAAAGGAAATTATTCAAGAGGTAATTCTATATCTATTGCATTTGCTAAAGAAGGACAAGTATTAGATGCTGGAGCTAAGATGATACATTTAGGACATCATACTCAAAGTAATATTGTGTCTAAGTCTATTGCTCAATATGGTGGTGAAGCAGATTATAGAGGTACTACTAATATTACTAAAGATGCTCATCATTCTAAAGCAACTATTAAATGTGATACTATAATATTAGATGATATATCTAAGAGTGATACATTCCCTAAGAATATATTATCTAATAATACATCTACTTTAGAACATGAAGCTACTGTATCTAAAATAAATGAAGAAAAGTTATTTTATTTAACATCTAAGGGATTAAGTGAAGATACTGCTAAAGAATTATTAATAATGGGATTTATTGATGATTTTAAAAAGGAATTGCCATTAGAATATGCAGTAGAGTTAAATAGATTATTAAAACAATAAAAAACGCTAACTATTTGTTAGCGTTCTTTTTTATAGTTCTTGCTTCTCTTGCACTAATTTTAACTTTTTTACCATCTATTGTT
The DNA here is from genome assembly GCA_946613765.1 of uncultured Mycoplasmatota bacterium. GTDB lineage: Bacteria > Bacillota_I > Bacilli_A > RF39 > UBA660 > RUG12834. The sequence goes on along the minus strand of CAMOFW010000028.1, from coordinate 4,376 downwards.
GTTTTAATTAAATTTGGTTTTTGTTGAGATTTAGTTGAATTAAGAGCATGAGATCTTAAATTAACTGTTAAAGGTTTTTTCTTTGTTACTTTCTTTGCCATAATAGTTTGCCTCCTAACTTTTCGTTACTTGAAAATTTTAACATATTTACTACTTAAAGTCAATAAATTCGTCATTATTTGGTTGAATTGTAGATAGTTTTCTAGTTAATTTTGAAACTTTATTATTTGTTTTTAATAAATAGTTTGTAAGATCTTTGTTGCTTATATATCCATTATGATTTATATAGTCAGTAAATATTTGTTTATAACCTTGAAGTTTTTCTTTTTCACTTGCTATATAATCTATCTTATCCATAATGTGAATACCTTCAATATTATATATATTTTGTTTTCTTTTTGCTTCAAGATAGTTTTTATAAGAACCATAAAATTCTTGAGCTTTAATTCTTATATTGATATGTTCATTTGTTAGATATGAGATTCTATAAGTAATCATTAAAATTGATATTTTGATAGCTAGTTTTATCATTGCATTTTCATCAATACCAAGACTATAGTCTATGATTTGAGAACCTGCTAATGGAAGAGCAACTAAGCCAGTTAATAATCCTGCATAGGCTCTAGCTTTATTTGTTAATTCTTTAGTTGCTACTTCAAATCTTTCTAATTTTTGAAATGATTCTTTTGTATTTTTGTTAATATTTATCCCATTATCTAATAATATTTTTTCTTTTTCCTTTATGAGTTCTTCACAGGCTATAATTTTATCGATTGCATCTTGTGTTATGATTGTGCTTTTCATTGTTGTATTCCCCTCTATATGAAATTGACTTTATTTTACTATTTATATGTGTAAAATGCAACAATATTTTCGCTTTTCATGATATAATTAAATAGGAAGAGGATTGATTATGAATCAAGATATTCGTGGTGTTTTAGAAAGAATCGAAGAGAGTGGATTTGAAGCTTATGTTATTGGTGGTTATGTTAGAGATAAAATACTTAATATAGATTCAATAGATATTGATATTGCTACATCTGCTACTCCTAAAGATTTAATGAAAATATTTAAGGTACCTATGAATCATTTTATAGAGTATGGTAATGTTAAAATTAATACTAATAAGTATAGATTTGATATTACTACTTTTAGAAAAGAATTATCTTATAATGGTAGAAAGCCTGAGACTATTGAATATGTAGATAGTTTAGAAGAAGATATTAAAAGAAGAGATTTTACTATTAATACTATTGCTATGAATAGTAATGGTGAATTAATAGATTTAGCTAATGGGGTTAATGATTTATATAATAAAGAAATTAAAAGTGTTGGAGATGCTAATTATAAATTAAAGGAAGATCCATTAAGAATACTTAGAGCTTTAAGATTTACTATTATATTGGATTTTAAATTAGATAAGGAATTATTTAAAGCTATTAAGAAGAATATGAAGTTAGTTAGAACTTTACCTTTAACTAGGGTTAAGGAAGAATTAGATAAGATATTAGTTAGTCCTAATTGTGTTAAGGGATTAGGTCTAATGAAAAAGATAGGTATATTAAGATACTTAGGTATTAAGTTTAAACATATTGTTGATGTTGATGATATTAATGGTATGTATGCTCAATTAAAGGTTAGTGATAATTATCCATTTACTAAGGAAGAAAAAAATAATATTAATACTATTAAAAATATAGTAAATAGTGGTAAAATAGATAATATTACTTTATATAGAAACGGACTTTATTTATGTATGGTAGCATCTAAAATATTAAATAAAGATATTGAAAGTATTACTTATATGTATAATAATTTACCTATTAAAAGTAAGAAAGATTTAAGTATTGGTTTTAATGAAATTAAGAGTGTATTTAATATTAGTGATCCTAAATTGGTAGTTAGTATTATGGATGAATTAGTATTAAAAATATTAAATAATGAAATAGATAATACTAAAGATAGTATTACTGCTTATATAGTTAATAGATTTGGAAGTGAGTAGATATGTCTTATAAATTATTAAGTGATAAGAATTTTGTTATATCATCTAATATTATTAAAAATATAGATAAAAATTTAACATTAAATGAATTTTTAATAATATTATATTATTTAAATAATAATAATAGTGTATTTGATGCTGATAAGATATCAGAAAGTTTTAATATGTCATTAGATGATGTAATGACATCATTTAATAGTTTATTATCTAAAGAATTAATTGAATTAAAGCAAGGTAAGGATTTAGATGGAAGATTGGAAGATTTTATATCTATTGATAAAATTTATGAAAAGGTAATGAAGAGTTTAAAAGAAGAAGAAAATAAAAAAGAAGAAGAAGATATCTTTGATATGATAGCTAAAGAATTTGATAGAAAGTTAACTCCAACTGATTTTGAAATTATCAATGCATGGTTAACTATGGGTACATCTAAAGAAATGATTATTGGGGCTTTAAAAGAAGCATCTTATAATGGTGTTAAGACATTAAAGTTTATTGATCAAAAAATATATGAATGGAATAAAAAAGGTCTTAAAACTATGGATGATGTTAATAATTATATGAAGAGTAAAGATAATAGTTCTATGATAGATTTATCTGAAATTGATGATATAGATTGGTTAAATGATGATGAATGATTTATTAAATAATTTAGATATAATGGTTAATAATCCAATATGTGAATTAAACTATAATAAGGATTATGAATTATTAATAGCAATAGTATTATCTGCTCAATGTACTGATAAAAGAGTAAATGAGGTTACTAAAATATTATTTGATAAATATGATATATATAGTTTAGCTAAAGCTAGTATTAGTGATATTAAAAGGATTATTAAACCTTGTGGTATGTCAGATAAAAAAAGTCAATTTGTTAAAGAAATAGCAGTTAGTTTAGTTAATAATTATAATGGTTGTGTTCCTAATAATAGAGAATATTTAGAAAGTTTACCTGGTGTAGGGCATAAGACATGTAATGTGTTTTTAGCAGAATATTATCATGAAAATACTATTGCAGTTGATACACATGTTAAAAGGGTTTCAACAAGGCTTAATTTAGTTAAAGAAAGTGATAGTGTATTACAAGTAGAAAAAAAACTGGAAAGATTAGTACCTAAAGATAAATGGAGTAGATTTCATTTACAAATGGTATTATTTGGTAGATATACTTGCAAGGCTGTTAAACCATGTTGTGATAATTGTTTAAATAAAAATATATGTAAATATTATAAGGATAATTTATGAAAAGAATAGTTAGTGATATTAATAATAATGTATTATTAAAGAGTAGTAATGTTAAATTTAAAAAGGTTAGTAAACATATAGAAAATAATGTTATTAGAATATATAAAGATGAAGTTATTACTACTTATAAAGGTATAGGAGGAGCAATTACTCCAGCAGTTGCTTATAATTATTCTAAATTAAGTGAGGATAATAAGAATAGATTTATAAGTGATTATTTTAGCAGTGATGGTTTAAATTATAATATTATTAGATTAGTTATAGGTAGTTGTGATTTTTCTTATTCAACTTTTGAATATACTAGAAAAAAAGACTTAAGTGATTTTAATATAGATGAAGATAAGAAGTATATTATACCTATGTTAAGAGATATTAAAAGAATAAAAGATTTTGAAATAATTGCTAGTCCTTGGTCTAGTCCATCTATGTTTAAAGATAATAAAAGGTTAACTTTTGGTGGTAAATTAAAAAAGAAGTATTATGATATTTATAGTGATTATTTGGTTAAATATATTAATGAATACAAGAATCAAGGATTTAATATATCTTATTTAACTATACAAAATGAACCCTTAGCTATTCAAACATGGGAATCATGTGTATTTAATTTAGATGAACAAAAAGATTTTATTTATAATCATTTAATAGATAAATTAGATAATACTAAAGTATTATTATTTGATCATAATAAAGAAGATATTTTTAATATATTTAAATACTTATATAAAGATAATAATAAAATAGCAGGACTTGCTATGCATTATTATAGTGGTAAACATTATAATAATATTAGATTAATTAGAAAACATTATCCTAATGTATTACTTGTTAATAGTGAATCTTGTTGTGGCTATTCTAAATATAGTGAAAAAGAATGGATAAAAGATGCTGAAATTATAACAAGTGAAATGATTAATGATTTTAATAATGGATTAAATATGTATTTAGATTGGAATATATTATTAGATTATTATGGTGGTCCTAATCATAAGAAAAACTATTGTAAGAGTCCAATAATATTAAATGAAGATAATTCTAATTATATTAAGAGTCCTATATATTATTATTTATATCATATATCTAAACATAATATTGATTCTAATATAATAGAAAATAATATATA
>CAMOFW010000027.1 GCA_946613765.1 uncultured Mycoplasmatota bacterium | reverse complement strand
TAGACCCACTGATTAAGAGTCAGTTGCTCTACCAACTGAGCTAACAGCCCATTTAATTATCTTCTTTGCAAAGACAATTAAGATTATAGCATATATTTTCTTATATTTCAACAAAAATTAACGATTTTTTTAATTAATGCACAATTTTATCTAATATACCATATGATAAAATCATCATTATAATACCTGCCATAATTACTCCAAGTATAGCATATACCATACTTTTCTTCTTATCCATATTAAGAAGTGATGCAATCAAGCATCCAGTCCATGCTCCAGTACCAGGAAGTGGAATACCTACAAATAACATAAGTCCTATATATTGAAGTTTCTCTATTTTTTCTTTTTTAGACATAGCTTTATTCTCTAATTTATTAACTATTCCACTAAATAATTTAGTTTTCTTAAGCCTATCAAATATTGGTGTTATAAACCATAAGATTAATGGTATAGGTATAATATTACCAATAAAACAAATAATAAAACTCTTAATCCAATTTAACTTAAGTAATGAAGCTGCAATTAAGCCACCTCTTAACTCTAATATAGGCATTAAAGAAATAATAAAAATAATTAATTCTTTTCCATATTTTAAAGCAGTTAAGCCACTAAAAGCTCCTACTAATAACTTTGCTAATTTTTCTGCCATACTATCACTCTTCCTACTATTTAAGTATATCATAAAAGAAAAAGACTATCAATGATAGTCTATTATTTTTCTTCTTTTTTAGTAGTCTTCTTTGCTGTTTCTTTCTTTTCTTCATTTGCTGTAACAATATCTAAAGCCTTCCCGTACATTAAATCAAATTTAATATTTTCTAAAGATACTTCTTTTAAAATTGTTTCTTTATCAACATTATATGCTTTAGCCATTTCTTCTACTCTATTATTAGCTTCTTTATCAGTTACTTTAATTTTTTCAACTTTAATAATTTCTTTTAATAAATAACGATATTTAAGTCTTTTTAAAGCATCAGGTTTCATTTGTTTAGTAATATCTTCTTTTGTTGTTTTTGTATATTCATAGTACATTTCTTCACTAACACCTTGCATCTTCATTCTTTGCATGAATTCACCATACATATGCTCTACTTCATCATCAACAAGTTCATCACAAATATCTACTTTCATACCTTCTGCTGCTTTATCTAAGCATTTTTCTTCATAAACATGTTCTTGTTCATGTTCTTTTTGATGTTCTATCTCATGTTTAATTTCTTTTTCTAATTCTTCTTTATTAGTAACACCTTCCATAGCTAAATCTTCAAAGAAATCTTTATCTAGTTTAGGAACAACTCTTGTTTTAACTTCATTAACTTTTACTTTAAAAGTTACTTTTTGTCCTTTTAACTCTTCAGACATATAATCTTCAGGGAAAGTTAAATCAATATCTTTTTCTTCACCTTTTTTCATTCCAACAAGTGCTTCCTCAAATCCAGGAATAAAAGTTTTACTTCCAATTGTTAGTGAATAATTTTCAGCTGTACCACCATCAAATTGTACACCATCTTTATAACCGGCAAAATCAATAATAGCTATATCACCATCACTAACTTTACCATCTTCTTTTTCCATAACTTCAGCATAGTCTTCAAGTAGATGATGAATTCTATGTTCAATTTCTTCTTTTTCTACTTTTACTTTTTCTTTCTTAACACCTAAATTAGTATACTTTCCTAAAGTAACTTCTGGTTCAAGAACAAAAATAAACTTAACTTCTAATTCTTTATCATCACACTTAACTAAATCTACTTTTGGTTCGATAACTGGCATTACTTTTTCTTTAGTTAATAATCTATCATATTCTTTTTTTATTGCCATATCAGCAGCTTCAAATAGAATATCTTGTTTACCATACTTTTTCTCATACATATCTCTTGGAGCTTTACCTGGTCTAAAACCATCTACTTTAGCTTTTTTATTAACTTTTGCAAATGCACTATCTTGTAAACTAACCCATTCTTTTCCTTCTAATTTTAAACTAAATTCCTGTTTCATATTATACTCCTTACTTTATTTCTATTATTTCAACATGATAATTACCATTAGGACTCTCTACAGTACATACTTCTCCAACTTTATGTCCCATAACTCCCTTTGCTAAAGGACTCTCATTAGATATTTTATCATTTGAAGGATCTGCTTCTTTAGAACCAACAATACGATATTCTTCAACATCGTCATCATCATCATCTATATATTTAATCTTAACAGTAGTTCCAAGACCTACTTTATCAGTATCTCTCTTTTCTATTAATTCTGCTTTTTCAAGTAGTTGTTCTAATTCTTTAATTCTACCTTCTACTTGTGCTTGTTCATTTCTAGCAGCATCATAATCTGCATTTTCTGATAAATCACCTAAAGCCCTAGCATCCTTAAGTGCCTTAATAACTTCTGGTCTCTTAACTTCTTTTAAATGATTTAATTCTTCTTCTATTTCTAGAAAGCCTTCATTTGTTAAATATACTTTATTGCTCACTTTCTTCACCTCTTTTAACATTTCAACATTTTACTAGTTATTTAATAGTTTGTCAAGTATAATTAACTATTTTTTATTATATTTTATTCACTGTAATCTTATAGATTACTAAGCCTTAACATATCATATTTTTCTACCTTTTTATCTAACCTAAATTTAACTATATTCTCAGGATGTCTACTAGCATCTAATATATTATTATCACTATCATATAAACTAGGCATAGTAAATAAAATACTATCCCTATTTGGTGAAACTATTTCAACCTTATCACCAGGTTTAAAATAATTCTTAGATATAACAGTTACATATTCTCCATCATAGTCTTCCACCATTCCTAAAAAGTCTTGATTAGATACTTCATTTCTACCTAGAAAGTATTGTTCACTTTCTGTGGGAAATTTATTAAAAAATTGTGGAGTACTATCTCTATTAGCTACTTTATCAAGCTCTCTTTTATATTTTTTTAATTTCTCATCTGTCATTGTATTATTATAATATTCGTCTATTGCTCTACGATATGTATTAATAACCATAGCTATATAATAAATACTTCTCATTCTTCCTTCAACTTTTAAACTCTTAACTCCAATATCTATAATATCAGGAATATATTCTAACATACATAAATCCTTAGAACACATCGTAAATTTTACTGGATTATCTATTTTTTCATTATCTCTAATCAAATCAAAATCCCAACGACATATTTGTGCACATCCACCTCTATTAGCATCTCTATTAGTAAAATAATTAGAAAGAACACATCTACCAGAATAACTAGCACACATAGCTCCATGTACAAATATTTCCGTATCCATTCCTGTTTTATCGATTATTTCTTTTATTTCATCATGACTTAGTTCTCTTCCTAAAACAACTCTCTCTACACCTAAATTTTTCCAAAATTTAACCGTTTCATAATTAACGGTTGAATACTGTGTAGATATATGTATTGGAATATTTATTTTATTTTCATGGACAATACTTATAACCAGTGGATCAGATACTATTATTGCATCCACACCACACTTCTCTAATTCTAGTAAGTATTCTTTTAATCCAACAATATCTTCATTATGAAATACAATATTAACTGTTACATAAACTTTTTTTCCTAATTTATGAGCATATTCACATGCTTCTTTTATTTCATCAATATCTAAATTTTTTGCATTAGCTCTTAAACTATAATTTCTGCCACCAAAATAAACTGCATCTGCTCCATATAACAATGCAATCTTTAATCTTTCTAAATTACCAGCTGGTGCTAACAATTCTATTCTATTCATAATTACACCTACTTAACCTTATATATTGTCTTTGTATTAAAGAATCCTAAATAACAATTATCCATTTTATCTTTATTAATAAATTTATCAACCATTAAATTAAATTTATCATCATTTATTTTATTACTTCTCATAACAATATAATCAATATCATTTATTTTATCTAAATAATTAATTAAATTAACTTCCTTACTAGTATATATAGTTGTTCCATATTCTTCTTCATCTATTGGATACTCTATTCCAGTATCACTAACTATACTATATTCATTTCCTTTTTTCTTATCTCCAATATATTTTAAATAATTACTGATAAGATATCTTCTAGAATAAAATATAGGTATATATCCATATACCATAAACATAATTGACATATTACTATTCTTTTTTATATCTAATAATTCATCTCCAGTTATATCAGAAGTAATATAACTACCCCTAATACCTAAATCATTATAAAACTTATTAGATAAAATACTAGCATTTAAATGATCCTGATATATTACCAATTTATCAACCATATCTAATTCTTTAGCTATATTAAAAACAGCCATATCATAAAATAATATTTTAACATCCTTACTTTTTAATTTATTCATGACTATTCTCAAATGTTCCAAATCATTATTATGCATTAACTTATTTAAACTAACAAATATTTCTTTTTCTTTAAAATCAATCTCATCTAATATACTAATATCTACATAAAAAGAATCATTAACAGATAACTTATCAATAGATAAAATTATACCATCAATATTCTTCTTTAATAAATCAATTAAATGATTCTTAGAATTAGCACTAACAATTAATTTACTCATTAATTCACCTCTCTAATATCCTCTTTTTAGTTTGCATATCTGCATAACCATAATATCTAGGATAAAAAATACTTAATACTTCTCGAACATCATCATCACCAATTAAATCCATAAACTTATCTCTATATTGAAGTAATTCATGTTTATCTTTAACCATTGATAATTCAATTGTTATTAAATTATTAATAGTATTCTTTATTGCCATCTTTATATTATGAATATCTACTACTGCATCTTCATCACTAGCTAGTTTTTCTAAATAATCTAAATAACCAGCATTATATTCATCTAATGAAAATAATAAATTATAAATATCTTTTTTATTTGGAAATAATTTAATAAATTCTGAATGATTAGGAATAAAATAATGTTTAAATATATCATTTATATTTTCTAACATCATCACTGAAAACACTTCAAAATTATAATCTTCTGGATTACTCAAATTAAAAGCTTTCATTCTAAAATATTCAGTCATTCCCTCAAGTAATCCTTGATCTAAAGATACATCACATTCAAATCCAGATACATCTCTACCAGCATCATATGATGCTACATGAAACATCTCATGCGCTAAGGCATTACTCTTAGTAAAAAAAACTACATTACGTCTTGTATCATATGTTCCATTATAAGCATCACTATCTAATCTATCACATTTCATAAATTGTAATGATTCTAAATTCTTATCATATAACTTTCTATATTCCAAAGGAAATCTATTCATAAATTCATTCATCGTCTTAAATATATTTTTCCCATAGCACCTTAAATCACTATTTTTATCATATACCTTAATTACCTGCATATTACCCCCAAAAAATAATTATTTTCTCTTTGATATTGATATACCATCTCCAACTGATATATATTCGGTATCAAATTCAGAATTATTATCTAAAAAACTAATAAAATCTTTTATTTTCTTAACAAGTCCTCTTTGATTTTTAGTCTTAATTAATTCTTCATTTTGAACAAGTCCATGAAAAAATAAATTATCGGTAATTATTATACCATATTTATTTAAATTAGCGCTATATTTCTTAAAAAAATCAATATTATGTCCCTTAGATGCATCTATAAATAACATATCATACTCTCCATCTATCGTAGTATCTATTGCATCACCTAATATAATATTAATTCTATTACTAAGATTAAAATTATTAATATTATTAACTGCTATATTATATCTATCTACATCTTTTTCTATCGTAGTAATCATTATATCATCACTAACAAGTGCCATTCTAATTGCTGAATATCCTATTGCTGAACCTATCTCAAGTATTCTTTTAATATTATGTTCCTTAATATAATTACATAAATAATCTATTCCATCAGGTAACATTATTGGTACCTTATTATCTCTTGCATATTCTTCAATTTCTTTCAACATTAAAATCACCTACTAGTAGTATACTACAATTTATCAAATAAGAAAAACAAACTTAATTATTTTTACATATTAAATAGGATAAACTCTGTTTCCAGAGTTTATCCTATACACACCAATTATCTTCATTCTTTAATTTTTGAATTATATTATAATGACCTGTAGCATCCTTACTTAAATATGTTTTCCCCTTACAATCAGCTACAAAATAATAATAATTATGTTTAGTATAATTAATCGTTGCATCAAGAGATTCACTACCAGGATTAGATATAGGTCCAACAGGTAGTCCAACAAAAGAAGTACATCTCGTATTATAAGCATTATCACAAGTATATAAATTTTTATTACCATTTAAACTTTGTTTAAAATCATCTATCTTTAAATAATAATATGTTGTAACATCACTACCAAGTACCCATCCATCATGAATACGATTATAAAATACTCCAGCAACACCTGCTCTATCATCAGCATTTGCTCCTTCAAGCTCAACAATTGAAGCTAGAGTAACAATACTATGAACATCTAATTCATTTGATTCAATCTTATCTTTATATTTAGTAAGTTGTTTATCCATTTCATCTAACATTTTCTCTACTATTTCTTTAACACTTACATCTTTATTTAAAAAAGCATAAGTATTAGGAAATAAATATCCTTCAAGTGGATAATATATCTTACTATTTTTAATACTATCAGTTAAAAACCAATATTTATTAATTAAAGTATCTATATATTCACTATCAGCCATTAAATTAATAAAATCATCATAACTATTATTAGTATTCTCTTCAACTAATTTAGCTATTTTTCTAACATTTAAACCTTCCTTAAAAGTAATTCTAACTTCATCTGGATTATAACTATTGCCATCAACAAGCATATTAATTATTTCTTTTAGACTCATATTTCTATTAAATTCATATGTTGAAGCTTTTAAGTTATTAATACCATTTAACTTAACATATAATTTAAATATAAAATTACTTCTAATTAATTTATTATTATATAAAGTTTCACCAATTGATGCAATACTACCTTCTTTTATCTCAACAACTACTTTTTCACTTTTTCTAGATATTGGAGATATTTGATAATTATAATAAAAACCCACTAAAAAAATACTTACTAATAAAACAGTTAGTAAAATAATTATAATTTTATACTTCTTCATCTAATTACTCATCTGCCTTTTTACTTTCTTCTTGAATACTTTCTAATATTGTCTCAATAACCTTCCATTCTTTTTCACTCTTAATAGGAAGTAATTCTCCCCCTTTATCAGTAACCTTATAAATAGAAGCAAATACTCTAACATTACCATTATCATCCTTAGAATTATCTGTATATACTACATATTGTTTCTTAGTTTCTTCAGATTCAAAAGTAAATAAAGGTTCACACTCAACTTGTTTTCCATTTTCATCTAATACTACAAATTTTTTCTTCTCATTCATTATAATCACCTCATCTTAATTTATCTAAATAACCTTGAAGTATAATTACAGCAGCTATTCCATCAACTTTTTTCTTTCTCTTTTTCCTAGATACATCAGCTTGAATTAACACATTATTAGATATTACTGAAGTAAGTCTCTCATCTTCCATAATAACTTCTAAATTAAATTCATCTTCTAACATTTTCTTAAAGTCTAAAGTAATTAATGCTCTTTCCCCTAAAGTATTATTCATATTCTTAGGTAAACCAAGTACCAAAGTATCTATATTTTCCTTATTTATTATATCTCTTAATGGTAAAATTAAACTATTATAATCTTCATTGTCAAAATAAAGTGTCGTATATACAGAAGCAATACAATTAGTAGTATCACTAATAGCTACTCCTAAAGTCTTACTACCTAAATCTAAACCTAAACATCTCATTTTAAATAATACTCTAACATACTTTCTACAATTAGCGTTCTATCTAATTTAGCTATCTTATTTCTATTTTCATCAAAATCAGGTATATATCCTAAATCATTACTAATTATATAACCAACCATCTGATTAATCGGATCATATCCTTTTTCTTTCATACTTTCACTTACTTCTCTAATTACCTGTTTAATTTCATTACTCTCCATAATTTCACCCTAACTTATAACTTAATTTTATCATAATATACATATATTCTCAATATAAAATATATTATCTAATATATTTTATTAATTCTTACACTCTTTTAAAACGGCAGGTTCATCAATACTTATTGAAGATACAGTATAATCATTATTCAAAGTAATAGTTAACTTAATACTACTTGCATCTATTTCTTTATTATTAAATGGATTAACTATTGCCCCATTTAAATAATTATTATTAACTAAATAACTACCATCTATAGTAATACTCTTATTTTTAACACTTTTAATAAATTTACTATTATATCTATTATCACTAACATATTCTTCACTAGCTGATTTTATACTATTAACCAAATTATTACATTGTTCTTCCTTATTACTATTAATAACAGCTGTAATTGAAACAAAAGAAATTGTTAATATAATAGCAAGTAATGCTATTGTTACAATAAGTTCTATTAAAGTAAATCCTTTATTATTCATTCTATCACCTAATGTAATTATATAACAAATATAATTCTTTTTCAACCAAAAACAGATGTCTCATGACATCTGTTTGTTAAAAATATTATTTTCCCAAAATAGCAGTTTCTACACCACCACTTGTTGTTTTTTTAACAGAGTATCCACTAGGCGTATTTATTGTTGCTGATGAATATATTGAATATCCTGTACCTCTAGCTGATGTAATCTTTCCATCG
>CAMOFW010000026.1 GCA_946613765.1 uncultured Mycoplasmatota bacterium | reverse complement strand
GCAGCAGCAGAACCAGAAGATGAACCAGCACACATTCTTGTTGTGTCCCATGGGTTTTTAATGATACCAGTTCTTGCAGTAGTACCTGTTCCACCCATACCAAATTCATCCATTGCAGTTTTGTTTAAAATAATTGCATTTGCTTTATTTAAATTTTTAATAGCAGTAGCATCAAAGAATGGAACATAATTTTTTAATGTATTTGATGAACCAGTTGAAAGTATACCTTTAGTTGAATAATTAGCTTTAACTCCGTATGGAATACCTGAAAGCATATTATCAGTTACTTCTTTTGCTTCAACATTATCAATTATAAAATCAAAAGCATTACATTTTTCTTGTAATGTTTTTTCTAATTCCTTTGATTCTTTAATTAAATCTTCTACTGTAATTTCTTTATTAATTAATTTTTGATGTAATTCTTCAATTGTTAATCTATTATATTTCATATTATCCTACCACCTTTGGTACTTGTATTTCTCTACCTATTTTATTAGTAGCATTAGATAATAAATCATCAATATCAGGTGTTTCTTTAGGGATATCTTCTCTTAAAGTAGTTAGTTCTACACCATCTAATGCATGAGTCATAGGTTTAACATTTTCAATACCATCAATAGTATTAATGATATCAATATCTTTATCAATTACATCAAATTCATCTAAAACCATTTTATTTTCTTCATCTGTTAAGCCAATTAATAGCTTATCAGCTAAAGAATCTACTAATTCCTTAGTAAATTCCATATTATCACCTCGTTACATATTCATATCAAGAAAATCAATTAAATCAGCTTCACTAACTAATTGTTCTTCTTTAGTTGCATTATCTTTAATTTTAACTTTACCTTGAGCAATATCTTCACTATTTAAAATAATTAAGAATTTTGCATTAAATCTATCTGCTTGTTTAAATTGTCCTTTTAAATTACGTGACATATATTCCATATCAGAAGTAAATCCGTTCATTCTTAGTGCTAGATTTAAACTTACAGCATATTCTTTTTCATCTTCGCTTACATACATAATATAAGCATCAATACCATTATTAATATCTAATTTAATATCTGAAGATTCAATAGCAAGTAATAGTCTATCTAGACCACCACCAAATCCCATTGCAGGAGTTTCAGGTCCTCCAAGTGTAGATACTAATTTATTGTATCTTCCACCACCACAAAGTACGTTTTGAGCACCCATGCCTGGAATATCAGCCATAACTTCAAATACTGTGTGATCATAGTAATCTAAACCTCTAACAATATTTGTATCTACAACGTATTCAATACCCATTAAATCTAGATATTTTTGTACTGTTTCAAATCTTTCTTTTGCTTCTTCTGATAAATAATCAGTAATCTTAGGAGCATTTTTAATAATATCTTTTTCTCCATCTACTTTACAATCTAATATTCTAAGTGGATTCTTATCATATCTTTTTTGACAATCTTCACACATATTTTTAATATCATTTTTAAAGTATTCTTTTAAGGCATTATGATAATCATTTCTTGTTTTAGCATCACCCAAAGAATTAATACCTACTTTAACATTTTTAAGTCCTAATAGTTTAAATAAACTAACTGGAATTGAAATTACTTCGGCATCAATTGCAGGATCATCACATCCTATAACTTCACATCCATATTGTGTAAATTCTCTAAGTCTTCCTGATTGAGGTCTTTCATATCTATACATTGTACCTGTATAATATAATTTCTTAGGTTGAATAGCATCACCATACATTTTATTTTCAATATATGATCTTACTACACCTGCAGTACCTTCAGGTCTTAAAGTTACTTCTCTATCTCCTCTGTCTTTAAAGTCATATGTTTCTTTAGTAACAATATCAGTTGTTTCTCCTACACCTCTATGAAATAGTTCTGAAGCCTCTAAAATTGGTGTTCTAATGAACTCATAATTATATTTTTCAAATACTGATCTAATTGCATCATTTAAATATATCCATTTCTTTGATGTTTCACCAGTAATATCTATCATTCCTTTTTGTTTTGTTATCATGTTTTTTCCTCCTATATATAGTTAAAAATTACTCAATATTATATATTTTTTTAGCTAATTAGTCAATTAATATGAGGTTTCTTTAACGTTTTGTCTTGTTTTAATTAATTCTAATGTTTCTAGGTTGTAATAGTATATATCTGTAAAGTGTGTTCTTTCTTGATCTTTAGGTGTAGAAATAACTAGAGTTTTATCTATAATTTCAACACTATAAGGTTTTACTCTTCTATTATAAGCTTCATCTAAATTAATATATAATTTAATACTTTCTGTAGCTTCTTGACCATCATAATTTATGATATAAATAGTATCTCCCTTAGCATAGATTAAGAAATCATCATACGCTACTAAATTATCTACGTTTTCTTTATATAATACATTTATACCGTCTTCATCAAATAGATAATAATTTTTTTCATTAAATCTTACTTCTTCATAAGCTACTATATATGCTTTTCCATTTTTATAATGGACACTCTCAATAGTTTTATCTATTGGTGAAGTATATACTTGAGTATTTGGATTATATACTACCCATTTATTTTGCTTATTTAATAAGATATATAGTTTAGTTTCTTCTTCAAAATTAACTATGTTATACTCAAAATTAACTAGATTATTTGTTTTACTCTTTGATACTTCTTCAACACCCCAATAGTTATCTTTTTTGGCTATGAATCTTGTAGTGTCAATTAAACCATATGTTTGACTATCATCTTCTTTTTCCATGGTTGTAGCATATCTAACATCTTGATATTGTGCTATTAAATGTTTTGCAAACATATCATATAAGAATACTGTTTTTTCTTCTACTGAAGTACTTTTTGATTTATATTCAGTTATAAATACATATCTATTATCAATATAAGCCATTTGTACATCAGATTTTCTTACATCTTTATCATATTCGTCAACATAGGCACTCTTTGTTACTTCACAATCTTTTTCAGATAAAATACATTTATATGTTCCAAGTAATTTTTCATTATCATCATAGAAAAATAATACACCATTTACTTTATCTCTTTTGTTAGTATTTGATGGTACTTTATAATTCTTTTCTATTTCAGGTAAATTTGGATCATATGATTCTCTTTTTAATTCAGAATCTGCTTTAATACTTGACCAAAATGGTGCTATTTCTTGAGTATTAATTGTTTCTCTATAATAATATCTAAATATCCATCCTAAAGAATAATAAGTTTCTACTCTACCATCATCATATTCTTTTGTATTTGAAGATATAGTTATAAGTGGTAAATCACCTTTATGAAATCTTCTAATATCATTAAGAAGAATACCTAAATATGATAATAATATTAATAATAATACTATAGCTATTATTCTTCTAATTAATAGTTTTTTCTTTCTTTGTTTTTTAAGTCTATTTTGCTCTATTTCTTCATACATACTTCCTGAGGAATTAAACATACATAATCACCTATTCTATAACTTATATTTTAACATAAAAAAAGAAAGTATTAAATACTTATCTTTATTTTTAAGAAACAAATTGAGAATATTTTTGATTAAACTTATCAATTCTAGATAAAGTTTTCTTTTTCTTATTTAAATCACTTTGTGTAATTTCTAAATCATCATCTTCGGCTTTTTCATCTGTATATATAGTTAAAATGTTACTTGTTCCTGGAAGACATATAACATTTAATATTGTAGATTCACTATTATAGTCTCTAATATAATTGCTATATTTTTTTAAATCTAATTCATATTTATCAAAAGCTGCATATGGATTAAGCTTATCAGGTGTTAGATCTTTTTTTATAATTTCAAATAGTCTTTCATAAGAAATATATTTTTCAAAGTCTATGTTTAAATGTCGACCACTGATATGATTTGAAGCTAATTTTGGATCGTAATTAAATATTTGCATTGGTGTATAATTTGGATTTACTTCAGCTTCATTTAATTTAAATTTGCAGTAAAATGTCATTCTTAATATGTCTTTAGCTTGGTTTTCACTGGCATTATAAGCATATATGTCATCTAAACATTGTCTGTATTGATTTGCTTTAAATCTTGATAAAATTAACAAATATAGTACTTCTTTTTTATAATCTGTTCCATGATTATTTATATAATTTTCAAAGTGTTTAATAGCACTTAAAAAATCTAATTGCTCAAAACACATCTTTCCTTTTTCATATTCTATTACTTTTGGATTTAAATATTTATTGATATTGGTTAATCTATCTGGATTATTTAAAGCTCCATATACGTTACTTAAAAGATTATTAACGTCTGTTCCACCTCGGTTTGCTTTGACTATATCTTCTAATATTCTTGCTGCTTCTTCTAGGTTATTTTGTGAAACATATATTTTTGCTAATAGGAAATATGCTAAATAATAATAATCATTTTTTAGAATTAATACTTTTTTAAATGCCTTAATTGCTTCTTCTTGATCACCAATTTCATAATATGATTTTCCTAAATTATAATACTTCTTTTGAATTTGAGTGTTTTTTATTTTAGAATCATTTGTTTCTAATGCACATTTAATACTTAATTCATATTCACCATTTAAATAATGTATTTTAGTCATTGCTAGATTAATTTCGTTTTCACTGTCATAATTTTTGTATTTTTGTGCTACTTGTACAGCTTTTTGATATTCACCATTAATTGAATATGCATCAAGTAATTGGCATATTAATCTATTTTCTTTTCCATTAGTATAGTTTACTGCATATTCTAAATAATTAACTGCTTCTTCATTTAATCCTAATGCAAGTAATGTAATTGAAAATTCACAATAAAAATGTGACATTATTCTATTAGTTCTAAATTTAGTTCCAATTTGATCAAAACAATAATTATATGCTTTTTCATATTGTTTAGTAAAATTATAATATCTAACAGTTAAATATTTTATCATTCCATCATCTGGATATTTTTCTTTATATTCATCTATTAAACTCTTGGCTAAGTCAAATTTACCAAAATCTATTGATGTTTTAATTCTTTGCAATAAATCGTTGTCGTAATATTCTTTCATTATTTCCCCCTTAAAAAAATAATTATTTTTCTAGCATTATTGTTGTTGGACCAACATTATTAATTGTAACTAGCATATCAGCTCCAAATACACCAAATTTAGTTGGTATTATAGCACTGATTTTTTTATTGAACAAGTCGTAAAGTTTAGTTGCTTCTTCAGGACGCATTGCTTCAATATATGAAGGTCTATTACCTTTTTTAGTATTGGCATATAAAGTAAATTGAGATATTGATAATATTTCACCACCATAATCTAAAATACTTTTATTCATAACACCATTTTCATCTTCAAATATTCTTAAATTAACTACTTTATTAACTAAGTAATCAATAGTTTCTTCATTATCACCATCTGTAAATCCTACTAAAAGAACTAAACCTGAGGGTATTTCACCTACTATTTTATTATCTATAGATACAGATGCATAATTACTTCTTTGTACTAATATTCTCATTATTTACCAGTTCTTTCTACTTTATTTACGTATGATAGATTATTTAAAGCTGTAATTAGTGATTTTAATTCATCACTACTTGTAATTCTTACAGTTAAATAATAAATAGTATACATATCATCTTCTTTAGTATTAATTGAATCTACATAGATATTTTTAGATGAACATAATGAGATAATATCTAGTAATTTATTTTTATCTTTATCTACAGAAACACTAATATTGGCTAAATATGTATTAGTAGATTGACTATTCCATGATACATTAATTAATCTATCTTTAATGCCTTTAATATTAATACAATCTTTTCTATGGACACTAATACCTTGTCCTTTAGTAATATAACCGATTATTTCATCTCCGATAATTGGATTACAACAATTAGCTAAACTAATCTTAATATCAGATGCTCCATCTACTATAATATCACTCTTATGATCTATTTTATTAGATTTAGATTTTTCAACTTTTTTAATTAAGATATCACTAACATCTTTTTTATCTTCATAAATTGAATTGATTATAAATGTTGGAGTATATCTTAATGATCCAATAGATAGATATACATCATCAATTGTCTCTAGTTTTAAGTCTGTAGTTAATTTCTTTATATGTTCAGTAGATAATACTTCACTAATAGATAATTTCTTTCTTCTGATTTCTTTTTCAAGTAAGTTTTGACCAATTGCAATGTATCTTTCTTTATCTTGTTTAGAGAAGTATGATTTAATTTTGTTCTTTGCTTGAGATGTTTTTACAAAATTTAACCATTCTTTTGATGGGTTAGCACTTGCTAGGGTTTTAATGTTTACGATATCACCATCATTAAGTGGTGTATCTAGTGGTACTATTTTATTATTTACGATAGCACCAACTGTTGTATCTCCAACACGTGAGTGAATACGATAAGCAAAGTCTACTGGTGTTGCTCCATCTGGAAGTTCTAAAACATCACCTTTAGGAGTAAAACAATAAATCATTTTGCCTAAGAATTCAGTATTAATAGTATTTTCAAATTCTAATGCTGAATTATTTGTTGCGTTTTGTTCAATTAAGTTTCTAAATAGTTCTAGTTTTTCTTCCATGATGTTAGTTACAGAACCATCACTATGTTCTTTGTATGACCAGTGTGATGCAATACCTTTTTCTGCTACTTCATCCATTTCATATGTTCTAACTTGAACTTCATATACTCTTGAATTATCTCCAATAATAGATGTATGAAGTGATTGATACATATTTTGTTTAGGCATTGCTATATAGTCTTTAAATCTATTAGGTAATGGTCTATATTTAGCGTGAATTAACCCAATAGCTAAATAACATTCTTCTACTTTTTCTACTATTATTCTAAGAGCTAAAATATCATAGATTTCGTTCCATTTATGTCCATTAACCATCTTTTCATAGATACTATGTACGCTTTTAACTCTACCCTTTATTTTAAATTTAATACCATGTTCAGTTAAGATATCAGATATTTCTTCTTTCATATCTTCTAGTTCAGCATTTAATTCTTCACTAGTATTCTTTAAGTTTTCTACTATCTCATCATAAATATCGGGTTTAGAGTATCTTAGACATAAATCTTCTAATTCACTCTTTATTGAGTTAATACCTAATCTTGCTGCTATTGGAATTAAAACTGTTTCTGTTTCATTTACTTTTTCTTTAATTTCATCAGTTTCTAAAGCCCAAATAGTTCTCATGTTATGTAATCTATCTGCTAATTTAATATATAAAACTCTAACATCTTCAGAGATTCCTACTACTACCTTTCTTAAATTAATTGCAGTAGCTTCTTTATCATCACTTAAAGATAATCTATTAATTTTAGATATTGAATTAACTATAGATGCTATTTCACTGCCAAATTGTTCTTCAATTTGTTCTTTAGTAGCACCACCGTGGTTAATTGTTTCATGAAGTAATGCAGATGCTATAGTTACATAATCTACATTTAATGTAGTTAAAATCATTGCTACATTTATTGGGTGTGCTATATAGCTTTCTCCATTCTTTCTTTTTCTATCTTTATGACAATTGTATGCAAAATTATAAGCATCATCTATTACTTTTAATTCTTTTTCATCTTTTATGTAAGTTTTTATTTCTTTTACTAAATCTTTGTATGTTAGTTCCTTCACGTTAATCAGCTCGCTTCTTTTATATTGTTTGCTACATAATCTATTAATTTATCATTATCTAAATAAAGTATATCTTCAACCATATCATAAAGAGTTAAATCTTCTGAATTAGGCCATTTATTATCTGCTAAATACTTAAAGATATCTTCTTCTTTAATTTTAAGATTATGTCTAATTTTTAGTTCCTTTACTTTTGATCTTAAAGCAGGTTTTAATCGATTATATAAATCATTAATGTCTTTAAAATAAAATTCATTCATATTTTTCACCTAAAAATCTAATTCTTACATATATATTAATTATATACCATAATCATAAATATTAAAAGGAATAACTATGAAAAATAATAAGTTTTTAAAATCTACTTTTATCCTAATTATTGGGAGTTTAATAACTAAAGTAATGGGCTTTATTATAAAAATTATATATACTAGAATAATAACTAGTAAAGGTATATCTTTATATACTTTAATAGTACCTACATATTCTTTAATGGTATGTATATCTAATTTTGCATTACCTATTAGTTTATCTAAGATAATATCTCAAAATAAAATAAGATCTAAAGATCTATTATCTAGTGGTATTTATTTAATATTATTTATTAATATTTTATTTATGCTACTTATTATATTATTAAGTGGTTTTATATCTAAATATTTACTTAATAATACTGAGGTTAAAGTATTTTTAATTGGTGCAGCTTTATCTATGCCATTTATGGGGCTAGCGTGTATATTAAAAGGATATTATTTTGGTAAACAAAGAATGCTTCCTAATACAATATCTAATATTATTGAACAAACTATTAGATTATTGTTTTTATTACTTATATTACCTAAGATTGCTAAAGTATCTATTAATAATGCTATTCTTTCTTTTATATTGCTTAATATAGTAACTGAATTATCCTCTATTATTACTTTTATATGTTTACTTCCTAAAAATACTAATATAAGTATTAAAGATATTAAATATAATAAGAAATTATCTAAGGATATATTTAATGAATCCCTACCTTTAGTGTCATCTAGGTTAATTGGTAATATTGGTTTCTTTTTTGAACCTATAATATTATCTAATACATTTAAATTAATTGGTTATAGTAATGATTATTTTATGGTTGAATATGGAATATATAATGGTTATAGTTTATCTATTTTAATGTTACCTTCATTTATTATTTCATCTTTATGTAGTGCTTTAATACCTGAGATATCTAAGTATTATTCAAATGGTAATAATACAATGGTTAAAAGAAGAATAAAACAAGCATTATTAATTACTTTTATATTTGGTTTAGTTATAAATTTATTAATATTTATATTTAGATTAGATTTATTAAATATATTATATAAAACTAATTTAGGTAGTAATTATATAGCTTTCTTAGCAATA
Source organism: uncultured Mycoplasmatota bacterium (assembly GCA_946613765.1). Lineage (GTDB taxonomy): Bacteria > Bacillota_I > Bacilli_A > RF39 > UBA660 > RUG12834. Next base: position 244 of record CAMOFW010000026.1, on the reverse strand, counting down.
TTTTTTATATTTTATTATTTAGAAGCACCACTTAGTTCAATATTACAGGCATTAAATTACTCAAAATATACGTTTAAGACTTCTACGATTGGAGTATTTATTAAATTAATATTAATGTTTTTATTATCATTTTTAAAAATAGGTTTATATTCTTTATTAATAGCTGAAGCAATAAATATAATATATGTAGTTATAAGTAATTATTATAAAATTAAAAAAGTGATATAAAATCACTTTTAAAACA
>CAMOFW010000025.1 GCA_946613765.1 uncultured Mycoplasmatota bacterium | reverse complement strand
TAGAAAATGAAGCTAAAGAACAATTAGATGGATATAAACCAATGAAACCAATGGTATATTCTGGTATCTATCCAATTGAACCAAATAAATATCCAGCTCTAAAAGAAGCTTTAGAAAAACTAAAACTAAATGATGCATCACTAATCTTTGAAGTAGAGAATTCTGATGCTTTAGGCTTTGGTTTTAGATGTGGCTTCTTAGGCTTACTTCACATGGATATTATTATTGAAAGATTAACTAGAGAATTTAATATTGAAGTTATTGCAACATCTCCATCAGTTATCTATCATGTATATAAAACAGATGGAACTATGGAAGAAGTAGATTCTCCAAATAAATTACCTGATAAAGTTAAAATTAATTATATTGAAGAACCATATATTAAAACTAATATATTTGTACCAAGTGAATATATTGGTCCAATCATGGAACTATGTCAAGATAAAAGAGGTAATTATATAAATATGGATTATATAGATCCAACTAGAGTTAATATTCATTATGAAATACCACTTAGTGAAATAGTATATGATTTCTTTGATAAATTAAAATCAAGTACTAAAGGTTATGCATCATTTGATTATGAAATATGTGGATATAGACAATCTAACTTAGTTAAGATGGATATCTTAATTAATGGTAATCCAGTTGATGCCTTAAGTTTAATAGTACATAAAGATTTTGCTTATCAAAGAGGAAAAGAAATAGTTGAATCTTTAAAAGAAATAATACCAAGACAATTATTTGTTGTACCAATTCAAGCATCTATTGGTACAAAGGTAATAGCAAGAGAAACAATTTCAGCAATGAGAAAGAATGTTTTAGCTAAATGTTATGGTGGAGATATTACTCGTAAGAGAAAACTTTTAGAAAAACAAAAAGAAGGTAAAAAGAAAATGAAAACTATAGGTAATGTTGAAGTACCTAAAGAAGCATTCCTTCTTGTATTAAACTCAAGCAAATAAAAGTAATTCAAAAGAATTACTTTTTTATTATTTTTTTGTAAATTTGTGTTATTATATATGTATAGATAGAAGTGGGTAGTTATGAGCAATAAAAAATTAAATATATTTATACTAATTTTTACATTTATTTGTATAGTGCTATTAGTGACATTGTATATATTCATTCCTAAACTAAAACTTGATAAAAAATCAATTGATATTAACGTACATGATAAATATGAAACAATTAATTACAAAGCCACTTATTTAGGCAAAGATGTAAGTGATGAAGTTAAAATAAGTGGTGAAGTAGATTCTGATCGAGTAGGCAAATATAAAGTTACATATAGAATAAAAAAGGGTATATTTAATGTAAGAAAATATTTAACAGTAAATGTTGTAGATAAGGAATCACCTGAACTTAATTTGATTGGTGATGAAGAAATCAAGGTATGTTCCACAAAAATGTTTATTGAACCAGGATATAGTGCAATAGATAATTATGATGGAGATATTACTGATGAAGTAAATAAAGTATATTTAGATGATAATAAAATTGAATATTATGTTAAAGACAGTTCAAATAATATAGCTAAAAAGTATAGAACTTTAATAGAAAGCGATGAAGAAGCTCCAATAATTAAATTAAAAGGTAATAAAACTGTTTATCTAACAACGGGAGCAAGTTATAAAGAAGCAGGTTTTGAAGTTAGTGATAATTGTGATGATGATTTAAATAATAAGGTTGTTACTGAAGGTAGTGTTGATACATCTAAAAATGGTACATATACAATTAAATACAAAGTTAAAGATAATGCTGGTAATGAATCTAGTGTTGAAAGAAAAATAGTTGTATCTGATGCTAAAATAGAACAAAATACAAGTGCAGTTAATACTAGTGGCGTTATTTATTTAACATTTGATGATGGTCCATCATCATATACATCACAAATATTAGATATTTTAGCAAAATATAATATTAAAGCAACATTCTTTGTTACTTTAGCAGGTAGTGATGATTTAATTAAAAGAGAATTTGATGAAGGACATACTATTGCACTTCATACTGCAACTCATAACTATAAACAAATGTATGCTTCAGTTGATGCTTATTTTGCAGACCTTAACGCTGTATCAGAACGTGTTAAACGTATCACTGGCCAAGAATCAAAATTTATTCGTTTCCCAGGTGGTACTTCAAATCATGTAGCAAAAGTAGGTATGAAAACATTAGTTAATGAAGTAACAGCTAGAGGCTATCAATACTTTGATTGGAATGTATGTGTTGAAGATGCTGGAACTTGTGCTTATAAGAGTGATAAACAATCATGTGTTATAAGTTATTTTAAAAATTATTTAAAACCAAATAGAGAAAATATAGTATTATTACATGATATTAAATCTTATACAGCAGCAGGTTTAGAAGAAATGATTCAACATGCAATCGCAAACAATTATACATTTAAAGCAATTGATTCTACAACTAAACCTGTACACTTTAATCCATGGAATTAAAATTACTTTATTTTCGTAAAAATTTATGATAATATTTATATAGTAGGTGAGATATATGAATTATAAGGATATAATTAAAAAGCAATCTTTTATCATTACAATATCAGTTATTGTAATGGGTGTAATCTTAATTGGAACATCTTTTGCATTATTTAGTAATACATCTAAGAGTACAACTACTCAAGTTATTACAGGTGGTACATTTAATTTAGATTATTCATCAAGTGTTATTGAAACACAAACAGGAGATATCACTCCACAAAGTGAAAGTGATGCTCCAACATATCAATTAAAAGTAACAAATAATGGTAATTTAGATAGTGATTATAATATTATTATTTATACTACAGCAGCTAATGAAGTAGATCATTCTAATATTATGGTTAAAATTGATTCTGAAACAGCTAAACCATTATCAAGTTTAACTAAGACTAAAGCAACAGCTGCAGAAACAGATAAAAACAAAATTAGATATATATTATCAAAACAAACTGTAAATGCTAGCCAAACTAAATCATCTAACATTAAAGTTTGGATTAAAGAAGATGCTGACGAATCAATTATTGGCCAAGCAATTGGTGTAGATATGTCAGTTGAAGGCATCGTTGCAGGATCAGAAACTATGGAGTAATTTATTTACTCTTTTTTTATTTATAAAATGTTGCTATAATAAACATGAAAGTAGTGATTATTATGAATAGTGCATACATCCATATTCCTTTTTGTAAAAGTATATGTTCTTATTGTGATTTTTGTAAGATGTATATTAATGATAAATTCACTAGACCATATTTAGAAGCACTAAAGTCTGAAATCGAAGAAAAGTATCAAGGTGAAGAATTAAAAACTTTATATATTGGTGGTGGAACACCATCATCTCTACCAATTAATGATTTGAGATATCTACTTGAAATAACTAAAATTTTTAAATTAAGTAATGATGTTGAATTTACATTTGAATGTAATTTAAATGATATTGATGAAGATATGCTATCTGTACTAAAAGAATATAAAGTAAATAGGTTATCTATTGGTATAGAATCATTTAATAAAAAGAAATTAGAATTCATGAATAGATATCATACCTTTGAAGATGCTCAAAATAGAATTAATCTATGTAGACATTATGGTTTTAATAATATTAATGTTGATTTAATATATGGTATACCTAAAGAAAAGATATCTACTTTAAAAAAGGATATTAAACAAATATTAAAACTAAATGTTGAACATATCTCAACATATTCTTTAATAATTGAAGATAATACCATGATAGGAATTAATAAAACACTACCTATCGATGAAGATTTAGACGAAGAAATGTATACTACTATATGTAATATCTTAAAAAAGAATAACTATAAGCATTACGAAATATCTAACTTTGCTAAAGAAGGATATGAATCTAAACATAATATTAATTACTGGTTAAATAATAATTATTATGGCTTTGGATTATCTTCTCATGGTTATATAGGTAATATTAGATATGAAAATACTAAAAACATAAATAAATATATTAATAAAGAATATGTAGCCTCAGAACAATTATTATCTACTAGTGATGATATGGATAACACAATAATGTTAGGATTTAGATTACTTGATGGCATTAATTTAAATGATTTTTATAATAGATATAATACTAATTTACAAGAGGCCTATAATATTCAAAAACTATTAGATGAAAAGAAATTATTATATAAAGATGGATATTTAAAGATTAATCCTAAATATATCTATGTTATGAATGAAATATTAATTCAGATAATTTGAATTAATATTTTTTAATGTGGTAATAATAAAAAATATATGTTAAAATATATATTAATAATAGAGGTGTTGTTTATGTATGATGATGATTTAGAAAAAACTAGAGCATTAAATGAACTAAACGAATTAAAAGAAGAAACAGTAGAGCTTCCTCCATCAACTGATACTGCAGAGTTTAATCTAGAGGATAAAGAAGCTTTATTTAATAACTTAACTAGAGAAGAGCAAGTTATTAAAGAAGATGAAAATAAAGAAGAAAAGCCAAAGAAAAAAGAATCTCTAATTGATAAGTTTAAAAAACTACCAAAGAAAAATAAAATAATTATTATTTCTATATGTGTAGTTGTACTATTGTTAATTATTGGTTTAGTTATCTTTTTAGTTGCTAATAAAAAACATGAAACTAAAGATGAATTACCATCAGTAGTACTTGCTAAAGATAACTATAGATATGAAGATGGTGTCTTAACAATTTTAGATGATAGTGAAAACACTATTGGTACATATGCATGTGAAAACAAAGACGAAAACAAATGTTATGTAGCATACACAAACAATGATGAAGATACTTTTAATGTTGCTAAAAATGTATATGAAGATGGCAGTGTAGTTAAAGTTAGATCTCAAGCTATTGCTAATAGATATATCTTTATCTATGATAACGAAAATACTGAATCTAATAAAATTAAGCTATATGATATGTTAAATAATAAAGTAATGGATGAATACTTAGGTGTTAAACAATACGATGTTGAAACTAAAAATATTGCAGTACTTAAAAATACTAATAATAAATATGGTATAGTTAAATTTGATGAAACATCTGCTACTAATATGATTGATTTTGTATATGATTATATTGGTATTATGAAAAAATCTAAAGATAATTTAATTATTGTTAAAAATGATAAAGGATATTATTTAGCTGATTATGCTAATAACTTAAAGACTAAGGTATTTAATGGTGAAATAATTGATTATAATGATAATTATGTAGTAATTAAAACAGCTAATAGTAAATATACAGTATTTAACTATACTGGTGAAGAATTTAATAAAGATTATGATTATATAACATTAATTAATGATGATTTATTAGCTGTAGTTAAAGATAATAATTTATTTATCAGAGGATATTCAGATAATAAATATAATGAAGAAGGTTATGAATTAACTAACAGTGATTATCAAAGTGTATATACATTTGATGATAAACAAAAATTAGTATCTAATTCATATGCATATCAATTTGAATTACATGATAATACATTAACTATTAAGTTACAAAATACTGATAAAACATCTAGAGAAGAAATATTAAATTTAAAAGATGGTAATGTATCAGCAACTTATAAATATTATAGTTATTTAAATGGAAAATTATATTTCTATGAAGATGAAGAAAAAACTAAAGTAATCGGAACATATGAATGTAAGAATAAGAATTCTTATCCAAGTGATGCTTTAACTAATTGTAGAGTAGCAACTTCACATCAATTCTCAGATTCATATATAGTTCCATTCAAAGAAATTGATTCAGTAGTACCAATCTATAATAATAGATATGCATTTATCTATGATGCTCCTGATTTAGCAAATGAAACTAATACTGAAATTAAATTCTATGATTTAAAAGATAATAAATCATTAGGAACTTATTTAGAAATAGATAATAATGCTAATGAAAACTTAAAAGATTTAACATATGTTAATGGTAATGCAACTATTATTGCTAAATTAAAATCAAACAAAATGGGATTAATTGAAATCAATAGTGATGGTGCAAGTGTTAACCAAAACTTTAAGTTTGTTCATGAACAAATTGAAAGAGCAGGAAAAGACTACATTGTTAAACAAGATGGTAAGTATAAGATAGTATATGAAGGTGGTAATTACACTAGTGCTGAATTTGACGGTAAGATTATGAATTACGCTAATTCATATGTTATAGTTAAAATAGATAATAAGGTACATTTATATAATGGTGATGGATCAATTCATAAAATTAAAGATGCATTTGATTATATAGATATATCAAATAAAAATGTTTTTGGAGCTGTATCTAATAACAAATTATATATTTATGATTATGATGGTAATAAAATAAATACTGATGATATTACACTACATACAAATACTTATTATAATTCTAATAATGTAGCATTTAAATTAACTAGTGATGATAAAGAAGTTACAGTTAAAGTTTATGATAAAGATGGTAATGTAACATCTACCATTAAATTAAGTTTAACAAAAGATAATAAAGAGGGCGAAGAATAAAATGAAGAATAAAGCAGTTCTATGGGTAATAGTAGTTTTACTTATTGTTTGTAGTGCTATGTCTGGATATGGATACTTTGTTCATGTAGATAAAATAAAGAATCCACCTCCAGAAAATCCAAATAAAGAATTTAAATTAAACAATAAACTATGGTTCTATAGTAAAAATAAAGAATTACTAGGAACCTATACATGCAAAAATGAATACTGTGGCTATGCTAAAAGTTATATAGATGATTCTAGTTATGAAACTAATTATTACAAAGGTAAAACAGATACAGAAATATCATTAATTAATGATAGATATGCATTTATTAATGATACTACTAAGAAAAATGGTAATGATATAGTTTTATATGATGTTGTTAATCAAAAAGAAGTAAGAAAATTAACTGCAATTAAAAATTATGGAATAGGTTTAGCTAATCAATTAATGATAGTTAGAGATGAAAACTTAAAATGGGGCATTATGAAGATGAATAATAATGCTGGAATGGTAATTGATTTTAAATATAATTTCATAGGTGCAAAAGAAGCATACGATGATGAAACTGATCTTTTAAGATCTGATGCATTCATTGTAAGTGATGAAAATGGATGGAAAATAATTTCTGATAGTGATGCTGACATATCTAAATATTTTATTAATCAAATATATGATTATATAGATGGATATGTAATAACAACTAATCGTGGATATTATTATTTAAATACTATGTCTGGTGAATCAATTAATGATGAAGCTAATAAAGGAATGCAATTTGTTAGTCATTATGTTAAAATATTAGCACCAACAAAAGCAGTATATATAATGGATTTAAATACAAAACAAAAAGTTACTGAAGATTACTTTGTAAATTCAATTGATGCTGTAGAAACAGGTGAAACTCTAAATGGAGTTGAAGTATACGTTGGTGGTGAATTAAAAGTAACATTACCTTAAAAAGATAGTTGATACTATCTTTTTTGTATTATTAAATAAAAATACATACTAATAAAGAAAAATAGCATAATATAATATAAATCTTTGACAAAGATAGTATTTAGAGATATAATTAAAACGTTCATAAAGCCATTGAAAGGAAGAGTAAAATAATATAAAGCATTAAGAGAACTCTATAATTGGTGTGATTAGAGGATGTAAGTATTATTTGAACATGGCCCTTGAGGCAAGCAATTGAAACTAAGTAGGTTGCTTCGGGAATGCCCGTTACAGCAGATGCCTATTATCATGTAGGCTAGTAAGGTTAATATAGTAATATATTAATAAATAAGAGTGGTAACGTGAATAAATTCACCTCTTAGGGATAATTCTCTAAGAGGTTTTTTAATTAGAAAGAAGGAATAAAAATGAATGTAATAATAGGAATTAGTTGGCCATTTGCAAATGGTGAATTACACATTGGTCATGCTGCATCATCACTTCCAGGAGATGTTATAGCAAGATATCACAGACTTAAAGGAAATAATGTTATTTTAGTCTCAGGTACAGATTGTCATGGTACACCAACTGAAGTTAAAGCTTTACAAGAACATAAGGCACCAAAAGAAATAGTTGATGCATGTCACGTATCTTTTGATAAAGATTTTAAAGACTTTGGTATATCTTTTGATTTATATAATAGAACAGATGATGATTATCATAAAAAGTTTGTACAAGAACAATTTGTTAAATACTATAATAATGGTTATTTAGAAGAAAGATTAGAAAAACAATTATATTGTGATCATTGTAAACTTTTCTTAGCAGATAGATATATCATTGGTATTTGTCCAAAGTGTGGAGCTGAAATTAAAGGTGACGAATGTGAAAAATGTGGTAGTCTATTAACTATTGATGAAGTAAAAGAAACTAAATGTGCTATATGTGGTAATAAAACTACATTAAAAGATAATAAAAATTTATATTTTAAATTATCTAATTTCTCAGATGATATTAATAAACTATTAGATTCAAAGAGAAGTCAATGGAGAGAAAATGCAGTAAACTTTACTGAAAGATATTTAAAAGAAGGTATTCCAGATAGATGTGCATCTCGTACATTAAATTATGGTATTGATATTCCAATCAAAGGCTTTGAAGATAAAAAACTATATGGTTGGTTTGAAAATGTTTGGGGTTATGTAACAGCATCTAAAAAGTATGCAGAAGCTCATAACTTAAACTGGGAAGATTATTGGAAACAAGGAAATGATAATAAAATCTATTTAGTACATGCTAAAGATAATATTCCATTCCATACAGTTATATTCCCATCACTATTATTAGCTACTAAAGATAATTATAAATTACCAGATAAAATAGTATCAGATGAATATATTACTATCGAAGGTGATAAATTATCTAAATCTAAAGGTAATTATATAACTATAAGACATTTATTAGATAACTATCCAGTAGATGCAATTAGATACTTCTTTAGTATTAATGATCCAGAAACAAGAGACTTTAACTTTACTTTTGAAGGATTTATTAATTCAATTAATGGTGAATTATTAGGTAAATGGGGTAACTTTGTTAATAGAACTCTACAATTCATTAATAAGAGTTTTGATGGTAAATTAACTAATATTAAAGTAGATGAAGAAGTAGAAAACAAACTTAAAGATTTATATAACACAGTAGGTAATTCTATTGATAATGGTGATGTTAAAGACGCACTAACTCAAATCTTTGACTTTGTTAATTACTCAAATAGATACTTTGATGAAAATGAACCATGGAAATTAGCTAAAGAAGATCCAGCAAAAGGTGAAGAAGTATTATACAACTGTTGTAATATAATCTTTAACTTAAATAATCTATTAAAACCATATTTTATTGAAACTACTAAATTAGTAGAACAATATTTAAATGATTCAATTGATAAGTGGGAATATAAGAGATTATCTAAAGTTGAATTAGCTAAAGAGATTAATCCTTTATTTACTAGATATGATAAATCTAAAATTGAAGAAGAAAGAGAAATATTAGGAAAATAAGATAGCATTTTGCTATCTTTTT
>CAMOFW010000024.1 GCA_946613765.1 uncultured Mycoplasmatota bacterium | reverse complement strand
GCAAGAATATTAGTTAAAGTAGATGCTACTTCAACAAATTTTCTTGTAATATATATCCATGATTGCTTTAATTCTTCATCACTTTCAATTAATACTTTATTAGCATCATAGAAACTATTATAAGATTTAGATAATTGATACAAGTAATCAGTTATGAAACTTAGAGATCTTTCTTCAAATGCTTTATTTAAAGTTGAATCTACTTGTAATAACTTAACTAATACATCTCTATCTTGTAATCCATTAATTTTAATTAATGAATCATTTATATCACTTGCTTTATTTAGTAATGATTTAGCTCTTACTATTGAATATAGTAAATATACACCAGTCTTACCATTTAAGTCACAGAATTTTTCAATATCAAAGATATAGTCTGTAGTTCTTACTGGTAATAGATCTGCATATTTTAATGCTGCGATAGAAAGTTTTTGAGCTATTTCTTCTTTAAGTGTTTCATCATAGTTTTCATTTATTTTTTTAGCTGTTTCTTCTTTTACTTGGTCCATTAAGCTTTCTAGAGTCATTACTCCACCATCTCTAGTTTTAAATGGTTTACCATCCTTACCATTCATTGTACCAAATCCTAAGAATTCTAGTTTTACATCTTTATCTTTTAAGATACCTTTTCTAGCAGTTCTAAATACTAAATCAAAATGAAGATCTTGACGATTATCAACTATGTACCATAATGCAGTTGGGTTATGTCTATTAACCCTATCATAGATAGTTGCTAAATCAGTTGTTTCATAAGATACTGTTCCATTAGATTTAACTAGTATAGCAGGTGGTAATTCTTTTTTGTCATCTTCTTTAGCTACATCTACTACTAATGCACCTTCACTTACTCTTGTTAAATTATTGTTTTTATAATACTCTATAATATCTTTAACAAAATTATCTGAATAGGCCTCTCCATATTCTTCATCATATTCTACATTTAATTTATCATATAAACGTTTAATATTAGCTTTAGATACTTCAATTATTTTTTCCCAAAGAGCATAGATTCCTCTTTCTTTTCTTTGAAGACGTGCAGTCATTTCTCTTGCTTCTTCTAAATAAGATTCATCTTCTTTAGCTTTAGCTGATGCAATTGGATAAAGATATTCTAATTCTTCATTAGTAATTTTAACATCAGGATATTCACCAGTGTAATTTTCATCAAAGAATGGCCACTCTGGATTTTTATTTTTTAATTCTAGCATAACTAAACCCATTGGTCTTCCCCAGTCACCTAAATAATTATCTGAAATTGTATTATAACCAAGGAATGTTGCTAATCTTTTTAATGCTTCACCAATATTAGCACTTCTTAAATGTCCTACATGTAATGCTTTGGCAACATTAGGTGAACCATAATCTAATACAATAGTTTTATTATTTTTATCATATTCTTTTAATTGGTAATCTTTAAAGTAATTAATTAAAGCATCATTAGAAAATTTAATGTTAATAAAACCTGGTCCATCAACACTTATCTTTTCATAATCTTCTTTATCTAAGTTATCAACTAATTCTTGAGCTATTTCTCTTGGATTTTTATGATACTCTTTTGCTAGAGGCATTACTCCATTAAATTGATAATCACCTAGTTCAGGCATACTTGATACATTTAATTTAACATAATCTACTTTATACCCTATTTTATTTAATACATCTTTGATCTTTTCTTCTTGTGATTTTATGAAATCCATTATAGATCAACTCCTTTTTTGATTAGATATATTTTAACACAATAAAGTAAAATAAAAAAGTGTCTATTGACACTTTTACATACAACAAGTACTATCACTTGAGCATATATTTTCTTCAGAGCATGTATATACAGGTTTATATATATGATGGTAAATATGATGATTTATTATTTTAGTATTTATTGGAATAATATGTTCAATACAATGATGAATCTCCCTTGTTTGGCATCTTTCTTGAGGGCATTCGCATACACTTGGATTGCAATTGTTATCCATCATTGTATTTTGATTATTGGCATTCATATTTTGCTCACTAAAATTTGTATTAAAAAACATAAAATAACATCCTTTCTTATATATTTTATGTGTATTAATTTTATTTGACATTTTTTATCTATTCTTATATAATATTAGTCGTTTGACAAGAGGGGGAAAACAATATGTATGATGAAGTATTTAAATCAAATGTAGAGGCTGGTATTGGTCTAGTAATGTCCAACAATATTGATAAGATAGTTAAGTTCTTTGGATCTAAAAGAGCTGTTGCTATCCAAGTCAAAAAATATCGTAATGCTGGTCTAGTTACTGAAGAAAATAGAAAGTATGTTGATGTTTTAACTAATATAGGAAGAGTTTGTAAAAATGATATGGTTAAATATTTCGATATAAATGGAGAAGAATCTACAGGAAATGATAACTATGACTTTATTATAAGAAAAGCATTAAGGGAGTATAAAGTTAATAAAGATAGAGCTGCTAGAACTGCGCTTGATGGTTTAGTTAGTGGTTCTAGATATGATAGTTCAATGTTTGGAAAAGCTGTAGAAGCATTCAAGGATAGATATGTTAATTCTAATCTATTCATGGATGATTTATTAGAAATACTAAGATTAAGTAATGAAAAAAGAAATAAACCTGCAAAAAGAACTACTTATTTAGATAGTAAATCATTAACATCTAAAGTAGAAAGTTCTACTCATAATGATATATATCAAAGAGTATATAACTCTGGATTAAGTTTAAGAGATTATGCACACAAGAATTTTGTTGATAGTAAACTTCGTAATTATTACAATCCAATAGCTAATGGTTTTGATGAAAGAATGTCACAAGAAATATTAAGTAGAAAAGATATTTTTACTGGTGAAATATTAGAAGTAGTAAATAAAATTAATAATGAAGAAATAGATATTATCGAATACTATAAATTAACAAAACTAAATCCAGTTGTATTAAGAACTATAGCTAAAGAAAATGGTATTATTACTGCTACATTAAGTAAGTTTGCTAATACTTATGCTAATCCTTCTAGTAACGAAGTACAATTAGATAAGTATATAGCTGGCATTAAAAAAATTAGTGAAGAAGAAGCTAGTGAAGAAATAAAATTAAGTGCTAAGCAAGCTCTAATTGATATGGGCATACCTTTAACAATTAGTTGCTATAATCCAGTTCTTAGACAATTAATAAAGAGCAAATAATTTATATTTGCTCTTTTAATTTGTTTATATTTTCATTAAAGTTATCTGACATAGTTATGTATGATCCTGATACTATCATGTCACTATTAACTAATTTAATAGTTTCATTATTTATACCACCATCTACATTAATAACATATTTATATTTTCTTTGTAATGCTTTTAGTTCATTTATTTTTTTAACAACATCTTTAATAAATGCTTGTCCACCCTCTCCAGGTACAACACTCATTACAAGTACTAAATCAATATCATTAATATATGGTAATATACTATATATTCTAGTTTCTGGATTAATAGCTAATCCTACTTTAATATTATTATCTTTAACTAATTTTATACATTTATTAATATCACTTTTAGATTCAATATGGAAAGTTATGAAGTCAGGTTTTAATTTGATGTAATCTTCAATATAGGAGTATGCATCTTCTACCATTAGATGTACATCTAATCTTTTTTTATTATTTTTAAATAATTCTTCTATTTCACTATATTCAAAGTTCTTATTTTTAGTAAATTTACCATCCATAATATCTATATGAATATAATCACAAGAAGTATTATTTAATTTATTAATAGTTTCAATATTTCCATCTTTATTTTTTAAAAATGATACACTAATTAACATTATTTTACCTCACTTATTATTCTTTCATAACTTTCATATCTTGATTTTAATATTAATCCTTTTTCAACCTTTTCTTTGATATTGCAATCTTTATCTTTTAAATGCATACAATCTCTAAATCTACATTCATTATCTTTAAATTCAATAAATGAATCTTTGATTTCTTCTTTAGTATAATTTAAATCTAGAGCACTAAAGCCTGGAGTATCTGCAATATTAATATCTTCAACATTATAAATTTCAACATGTCTTGTTGTATGTTTACCTCTATTTAATGCTTTAGATATTTCATTTGTAGATATATTTAAATTACCTAATTTATTTATTAATGTAGATTTTCCTGCTCCAGATTGTCCAGTAAATACTACTTCTTTACCTTTTAAATATTTTTTAATATCATTTGTTTCATTATTATAAAATACTTTTATACCAATACTTTCATAATATTTTCTTAAATCATCTATTTCCTTTGTTTCTTTAAGTAAATCTAATTTAGAAAATATAATAATTGGAGTTATTTTATTAATAGTTAAAAATGATATTTGTTTATCTAATAGTAGTAAAGATAGATCTGGACTTTTAACAGATGTTAAGACTACGCAGTAATCAACATTAGAAATTGCAGGTCTATTTAAGTAATTTCTTCTAGGTAAGATATCAAGTATATAATTGTTTTGTGGATCAATTACTACTTCGTCCCCTACCAAAGGAGTTATGTTTTGGTTTCTAAACTTTCCTCTTGGTTTACAATTATATACTTTATCTTTTGTTAATACACTATATAAATTACTTATATTTTTAATTATTTTACCATTCATTTATTATTCTCCACAGAAGTCGCCAGTACAATCATCTTCAGTTTCTTGTGTAGTATCAACAGTAATAGTTAGTGTAGTTCCTGCTGCTACAGTTGTTCCTGCTGGTCTAGATTGTTTAGTGATTGCACCTTTTGTTGCACCTTCAGGATTAATAACCAAATTAACATCATTCTTTTCACAGAATTCTTTAACTTGATCTACTGTATAAGTTGAGAAGTCTGGATATTTAACTGTTATATTTGGAATATATAATGTAACAGTATCTTTAGCTGCAACTCTTTCTCCAGCTGCAACGCTTTGTCCTATTACTTCACTACCCTCATATTTTTCTGGATCTTCAACATCTTTTTTCTCAATTAGTACATATATACCATAAGCCTCTAAAGTACCTTGTACTGTTAGATAATTCTTTCCTGTATAATCTTCTAATTGATATGTTGCATCTCCTGAAGAAACATATAATGTTACTTCAGTTCCTTTTGTTTTCTTAGTTCCTGCTACTGGTTTAGATTTAACAATCTTACCTTCTTCAACGTCATCAGATGCTATTTCTTCCATGTCATCTGCTACCTTAAATCCAGCATCTTGTAATTCTTTAACAGCTTCACTTTGACTCATTCCAGTTACATCTGGAACTTTTACTTCTTTAGCATTAGTCATTAGTGGTAGTAATATAATTATTGCTGTAATAATAGCAAGTATACCAACAAATATTGTTGCTAAAATTAATACTATTTTATTATCTTTTTTAACATCATCATTTGTAACTTGTTTTGCTATTACATTTCCTTCATCATCTAGTGAAGTTTTCTTCTTTAAGTCTTTAACAACACTTGCTTCACTATCTCCTTCAGGATATTTAAATTTAATTTTTTCTTCTTTTTCTCTTGATTCATCAAGACAAGTTTTTAAATCATTATACATTTCTTTAGCATCAGCATATCTATTTTTAGGATTCTTTGCTGTTGCTTTTAAGATAATATTTTCAACTGATTGAGGAATATCAGGTAATTCACTTCTTACACTTGGGAATGGTTCTTTTAAATGTTTAAGTGCTATTTCAACAGCGTTATCACCTTTGTATGGTAATTTACCTGTTAATAATTCATACATTAAAATACCCATTGAGTAAATATCACTTTGAAGTGTTGCACTCTTACCAGATGCTTGTTCTGGTGGTAAGTAATGAACTGAGCCCATAACTGAATTAGTTTGAGTTAATTGTGTTGAATTCATTGCCATTGCAATACCAAAGTCAGTTATTTTAACCATACCATTATCTAATATCATAATGTTTTGTGGTTTAATATCTCTATGGATTATATAGGCATCATGAGCAACACTCATACCATCAGTTATTTGAAGCATTATATCAATTACTTCAGATAAAGTTAATTTTTCTCTTTTCTTAAGTAATTCTTTTAATTGTTTTCCTTCAATATATTCCATAACTATATAATAGTTACCATTATCTTCACCTACATCATATACTTCAACAATGTTTGGATGAGATAAAGACGATGCAGATAAGGCTTCTCTTTGGAAACGTCTAACAAATTTATCATCGTTAGCCAAATCTCCTCTTAAAACTTTTACTGCTACATTTCTATCTAGGATAGTATCTAAAGCTAAATATACATTAGCCATACCACCTTCACCAATAGATTTAATAATTTGATAACGGTCGTTGATTCTTTGACCTCTCATTATCATGCTAGTTCACCACTTTCTTTTACTAAATATGCAATAGAAATGTTATCGTTTCCCCCTCTAGCGTTACACTTTCTAATTAGTTTTATTACTTTTTCTTCAATATCAAGTTCTTGATCTTCTAGTACTTTTTCAATTTGTTCTGTTGTTAACATGTTTGTTAATCCATCAGAGCATAGAAGAATACCTTCAGCAGATGTATCTACATCAAAGATATCTAATTCTACTTTTTCACTACCACCAAGTGCTTTCATTAAAACATTTTTCTTTGGATGGTATTTAGCTTCTTCTTCAGTTAAATCACCTGCTTCAACAAGTAAATTAACTAAAGTATGATCATGTGTTACTTTGTGTAATTTATTATTCTTTATAGCAAATCCAGATGAATCACCAATATTACCAAAGATTAAATAATCTTTTGTTAGTAGTGCTAAAACTACTGTTGTACCCATACCAGCACTTTCTGGATGATCAATAGTATAATTAAATATATTTTGATTAATTTCAGATATGTTATCATTTAACCAATTTATAGCATCAACTTTATTTCCAATAGAAGATATTTCACTAAAACGTTTACCCATGTGAGTTACAACCATAGATGATGCAACTTCACCTGCTCTATGTCCACCCATACCGTCGGCAACAATCATCAAGTACTCATTGTTGCTATTTTTTAATATTGTAACAGAATCTTCATTGTGACTTCTTACCTTACCGGCATCAGTTAAATAAAATGATTTCATTACTCTACCTCCTTTGATCTTAATTGTCCACAAGCAGCATCTATTTGGCCACCATATTCTTTTCTTATGGTTACTGTAATATTATTATCTTGTAAGATTTTACCAAACTTTAAGATGTTATCTTTATTAGACTTTTTAAATTCTATATGATTAGTTTCATTATATGGAATTAAGTTAACATATACATTCATACCTTTAAGTAATTTAGCTAACTTAATTGCATCACTTTCACTATCATTAACCCCTTTAAGCATAACATATTCTATAGTAACTCGTCTATTAGTTTTACTATAATATTCTTTAATTGCACTCATTAAAGTGTCAATATTATACGCTTTGTTAACAGGCATTAGTTTACTTCTTAACTCATCATATGGAGCATGAAGAGATACAGCTAAATTTATTTGAAGTGGAATATTAGCAAACTCTAATATTTTAGGTACTAATCCACTTGTTGATACAGTTATATGTCTTGAACCTATTGCTAATCCTTTAGCATCATTAATTATATATAAGAAATTAATAATATTATCATAATTATCAAATGGTTCACCAATACCCATAACTACTACTGAAGATAATCTAATATTTAGATCTTCTTCGATTAGTAGTATTTGTTCTACTATTTCATAAGTTTCTAAATTTCTTACTTTTTTTAATCTACCTGATTCGCAGAATGCACATCCCATGTTACATCCAACTTGTGAAGATACACATATACTATTACCATAGTTATGTACCATAACTACTGCTTCTATATAATTCTTATCTTCTAGTTCAAATAAATATTTATAAGTATCTGTAGATGATTGTTTTCTTATTATTTTAATTTTATTATTGGTAAAGTCATTTTTTAATTTTTCAATAACATCTTTTTTGATATTAGAAAAATTATCAAAATTAGATTCTTTCTTTTGATATAACCACTCATAAACTTGTTGAGCTTTAAACTTTTTTTCACCAATAGATTCAAAATAATCCTCTAGTTGTTTTCTTGTTAATCCATAAATATTTAGCATATGCTTCACCACTATTAATTATATCAAATAATACATAAAAATACGATAGTTTTAGTAATTATTTTATGTAATAAGGCTAATTGACAGTTAAGATATTTTATTATATAATACTAATCACCTAAAGGGGTGTTACTTATGTTTAAGGAAGTATATGACACCAGAGAAATACTACTTGGTTTAAGAAACGTATACCAAAGTAGCAAACAACAACTTGATGATTTAAAAAAATACGTTAATATTAGTCCAAAAATTGGTGATTGTGGATTTGTTTTATATCCATGTGGACCAACTATAAATGATTTTGTTATTATTTTTAAATATACCATGGCATCTGATAAAGGTGGTCTTTTAAGAGCGGAACAAATGAATTATAGTTATGCTTCTATTGGTATTGATTTTGCTAATAATAAAGTTTACACTAATTGTCCATATATGAAAATTAAAAAACATTCAGAATTTATTGAAGCAGTAGCTAATATTTATAAAAGTGATTTTGTTAAATTAATTAAAAGAGATAATATGAGATCATTAGATGTTATACCTGCTGTAATGTATACTACATTAAATGAAATTAATATATTTATCAATGAAAGTAATAACACATATAACAGTTTATTATCTTATGATTCTTATAATGATCAATTACTTTTAACATTATTATATAATATTAAAGTTAATAAGGAATTTATTGCTAAAGTTTTAGATGATACTTTAGCAATCCAATTTGAAAGACCTCAATTTTCAAATTATATATTAGAAAATATTCAAGATGTTGATACTAGTACAAGTATAAAAATAAGTGATTATAGAACTAATATAGATAATAGTAGAACATTTATATTTGGTATAGATAAACAAAGATCTATGACTATATCAAAAAAACTAACTTTTTAGTTAGTTTTTTATATTTTTAATAAATATTTAATTCTTTTTATTACTTTCTTTTCAATTCTAGATATATAACTTTGGGATATGTTAAGTAAATCTGCTACCTCTTTTTGAGTATATTCTTTAGTATTGTATAATCCATATCTTTTTATCATTATTTCTTTATCTCTAGCAGGTAATTTAGATATTTCTTTTTCTAATAGTTCTTTATTATTTTTGTCTTGATAATTTTTATCTACTATATCTATGTCTGTACCCAAAATATCTTCTAGACTAAGGGCATTTCCTTCTGCATCATAGTTAATTGTATCTTCTAGTGATATTTCATTAGTTACTTTTTTATTTTTTCTTAAAAACATTAGTATTTCATTAGATATACAACGTGATGCATAGGTTGCTAATTTAATATTTTTATCTAGTTTATATGTTTTAACACCTTTAATTAAACCTATTGTACCAATACTAACTAAGTCCTCTAAATCAAATGATGTATTTTCAAACTTTTTAGCTAAGAATACTACTAATCTTAGATTATGTTCAATAAGTATATTTCTTGCCTTAATATCACCTTGCATATTTTGAATAATATATTTATGTTCCTCTTCTTTAGATAGTGGTGGTAATAAACTTTCTAAATTAGATGCATAATAGCATTCATTAATATGTAATAATTTTAGTATTTTAATTAATAGTTTCTTCATTTGTTAGTTCCTTTCTTAAGTTATTATTTAAAAGTATATCTACTCCATCTATATTTATATAAGTATCACTTATAGCTAGAGTTATATTATTAAATATTTTATTATTAATTTTGATATTTTTAATCTTCATACATTTAAGTAATAGAGTT
>CAMOFW010000023.1 GCA_946613765.1 uncultured Mycoplasmatota bacterium | reverse complement strand
TATTTCTTCTTTTTTTAGAATGTAGCTTAATTTTAGCTAAAAGAGAAGATGAATATATGGAAAGTAATTTGGAGATTAAGAATAATATGCAATAACATGTTATTTTTTTATTATATATGTTATAATTTATTTATGTTAGGAGTATTTATATGAATAAGAAAAGAATTAGTTTAATTTTACTTATTATATGGATGATTATTATATTTATTATGTCTTCTTTTGATGCTGATGCTTCTAGTAATCAATCTGGTCTAATTGTTAATTTTATTAGTAGTATATTTAATATTAAGAATATTGAATTATTAAGTTTTATTGTGAGAAAATTAGCTCATTTTATGGAATATTTTATATTAGGGATATTATTTGTTAGTGTTATTATTAATTATAATAAAAAAATATATTTAGCATATATTTTTGGTATAATGTATGCTTGTTTGGATGAATTTCATCAATTATTTGTTAGTGGTAGGAGTGGACAAATATTTGATATTTTTGTAGATTGTATTGGCTTAATTTTAGGTATAATTATTACTAATATAATTTTGAAAAAGAGAGTATAAATGATATAATATTATTGATGGAGGTTATTATGGGTAATGATAATTTAATGGATGATATGAATAAAGTTTCTGAAAGAATAAATGATTTTCTTAAACTTGATAATTTTGATTTAAGTATTGAATATTTAAGAACTATTCATAGTTTTTTGTTTGATGGGATTTATGAGTCAGCTGCTAGGTTTAGAAATTCTAATGTTAAGAAAAGAGAAGTAATTTTAAATGGAGACTCTGTAAATTATTCTGATTGTAGAGTAATGTTTCAAGATTTGTTTAAGTGTATGATTAGTCAATATAATTTAAAATATCAAGAGATGGATAAGGAAAGTGTAGTTAAAAATATTAGTTTATTTACGGCAATGTTATGGAAATGTCATCCTTTTGATGACGGTAATACTAGAACGGTGAGTGTTTATATTCAAAAGTATCTAAGATCTTTGGGATATAATGTAGATAATGAGATATTTAAAGATAATTGTCTATACTTTAGAAATGCATTAGTAAAAGCTAATTATAGTAATCCAGAATTTTATATTAAGTCTGATATTAGTGCTTTAGAGAAGTTTTTTAGAAAAGTATTAATAGATAATAAGATAGAATTGGATATCAATGAAGTATATTTAGATGATATTGTTAAGATCGGTAGAGGTAGATAAAATATATTAGACAAAATTTGACATATTTTGTAATTTAATATTTGAAAATGATAATTATATGTTATAATATATAATAGAGGTGTATCCATGGAAGAGATTGATTTAAAAGAATTATTTGATTTTGTTAAGGGAAAAATTGGAATATTAGTTATAATTACTGTATCTGTATGTTTATTGGGTTGTATATATGGCTTATTTATTCAGAAACCTTTATATAAATCTTCTACAACGGTAATTTTAGCTGGTAATGAATCATCTACGATTACACAAGGTGATATTACAATTAATAAAAATTTAGTAGATACTTATGCTGAAATTGTTAAATCAAGAAGAGTATTAGATCAAGTTGTTAGTGAATTAGGATTAGATACTAAATATGAAGTTTTATATAATCAAATATCAGTTACAGCAGTAAATAATACTGAAATTATTAAAATTATAGTGGATGATAGAGATGCTAAAAAAGCTAAGAATATAGCTAATGTTACTGCTAAATATTTTGCTAAGGAAATAACAGAATTATATAATATGAATAATGTTAATATTTTAGATGAAGCGAGAGAAGCAGATACACCATATAATATAAATGTATTAAAACAAGTTACTATATATTTTGTACTTGGTTTGGTTCTTGCTTGTGGAGTTTTATTTGTTGTATATTATTTTGATAGAACTATTAAATCAGTTGAACAAATAGAACAAAAAATTAAACTTCCAATTCTTGGTAGTGTACAGCAATTAACAAAGGGAGGTAAGAAATAATGAAGGATGAATTAGTTATTTTTACTAGACCAAAATCAAATATTAGTGAAGATATAAGAACTATTAGGACTAATTTACAGTTTACTTCTGCGGATGATTCTTCAAAAGTATTACTAGTTACTAGTTCTGTTCCTGGAGAGGGGAAAAGTTTTATTAGTAGTAATTTAGGAGCAGCTTTTGCTCAAACTGGTGAGTCTACTTTAATAATTGATAGTGATTTAAGATTAGGAAGGATTCATAAGATTTTTGGAGTATCTAATAAAAAGGGATTATCTAATTTATTGGTAGAACAAGATGTGGTTGATTATAGTGAATATATAAAAAAGACAGATGTTGATAATTTATATATTATACCTAGAGGAGTAGTTCCTCCAAATCCTAGTGAATTATTAAATTCAACAAGTGCAAAGAGGATAGTTGAATTTTTAAGGCAAAATTTTGATAGAATAATTTTTGATGGAGTTCCAATTAATGGACTTCCTGATTCTTTGATTGTAGCAGGACTTGTAGATAGGGTTATTATTGTTTCTTCTGCTAATTATACTAAGATTGATGAATTAAATGATACTAAGAAGGCTTTAGAGAAAATTGATGCTAATATTGCAGGGGTAGTACTTAATAGAACAGCACAAACAAAACGTGGTAAATATTCTAATTATTATGAGTAGGTGATATAATGACAGATTTACATTCACATATTATATTTGATGTAGATGATGGTAGTAGTTCTATCGAAGAAAGTTTACAACTTCTTAAAGGATTAAAAAGTGTAGGTTTTGATAATGTTATTATGACACCTCACTATATTGAAGGATCTGAATATTGTAGTGAAAACAATGAGAAGTTAGAAAAACTTGAGATTTTAAAGAATGAAGTTAGAAAAAATAATATTGATATTAATTTATTTTTAGGAAATGAAGTATTTATTAATGATCATATGATTGAGGGCGTTGAAAATAATTTAATATATACTTTAAATAATTCTAAATATCTTTTGTTTGAACTTCCTTTTCATAATAGGATTATTAGTTTATCAGATATAGTATATGAAATGAGAGTTCAGGGATATATTCCAATACTTGCTCATCCTGAACGATATATATATTTTCAAGATAATTATGATTTGGTTGATGAACTTAGGGAGGAAGGATTATTATTTCAGGCTAATTTTGCGAGTATTTTGGGTTATTATGGTAAAGGGGCCCAAAAGCTACTTAAGTATATGTTAAAAAATGAATATATTGATTATCTTGGTACAGATATTCATCATATTAGTAAAGCTTATACGATAGATAATTTTAGTAAGATTGAAAAAGAATTTAATAAAGTAGCAGGTAAGGAATATTATGCTAGGATAATAAAAAATGGAGATAATTTAGTAAAATAAAAAGGAGATAAATATTTATCTCCTTTTAATATGCTTCTTTATATATATTTTTATCAAATGAATGGGTATCATCATTTAGTTTAACTAAATCATTATATGTTATTAGAAAATAAGTATCTCTATTTTCATTAAATTCACTTACTGGATCATCCCATGTAGCATCTAAGTGTACCCATTTACCATTAACATATATTAAATTCCATATATGCGTATCATTACTTATTTTATAATTATTTATTCCTAGTTTATCTAAGAATATTGCCATGGTATCGGAATAACCACTACATATTCCATATCCTTGGATTAATACTCCATAAGCAGTATTTGATTTATAAGTAGTATCACTAATGTTTTCAGTTTTTAATGTATCATACTTGGTATTATCAATAATAAAGTCATGAATTATTTTTATTTTATCTTTGGTAGACATATTATCTGTGATTAAATCTTTTATTTTATTATCAACGATATAGTTAATTTCAGTTATTTCTTCTTTAGAATATACATGTTCTATTGATAATGCAAAGTCTCCTTTATTACTATAGGTAAACGATATAGTTTTAAAACTGTTATATGGATGAACAAAGTTATTAATTATGGTTAAGGTATCTTCATCATCAGCAATATTTTTTAAATCATTAATGCAATTAGTATATTCTTTAGTACATGAACCGTTGGCATAATCACTTCCAGTATTTATAACATAATAGATATAATTAATTAATTCTTGCTTATTAGATACATCATCAGTAAAGTTTTTAACATAACTATAATTGCTTTCTAGATAATATTCATTTGCTTTAGCAATTATAAATTCTTCGTGATTAAAATGTTCATCAATAAAGTCTTGAATTTTTTCAGGATAAAAATTTATAATTGTTACAAGCATTATTGCTATTATACCTAGAGTAAGAGTAACATATCTCATTATTGGCTCCTTATCTCATTAATTCTTTTTTAAATAATTCTAAGTTATCATTCATAATAGTTAAGTAATTTTCATTATTATTAGTAATTCCACCATCAATACTATACATGGTATTGATTTTAACTAATTCTAATTTATTGTCATCAATTAGTTTTTTTACTGTGCTATTTGTTGAGTCATCATCTGTATATATATATTTAATTTGATTATTAGCTATTAATTTTTTAACTTTATCAACGTCTGATTTATCAATAGTTTTAATTGGTAGTTTTAAAGTTTCACCAACATTAAGTGTTTCAGAACTTTTATTGTTATAAGTTAAGATATCACTTATTGATACATTATATTTAGTTGATATATCTGATAAGGTATCTTTTTCATTTATTGTAATAGTTTTAATATTTTCTTCAAGTGAAATTACTTCGATATTATATTTTTCTAAGAATTTAAATAAGTCTTTATCTGCAACGATAGTAGTTTGTTTAGCGTTTTTTAATGTTTCTTGGTACGCGGCATCTAATTTTGATAAATCATATTTTATATCTTCATAATTCTTATTTATTTCTTCGACTAAGTATGGATTAGTAATATATTCATCTAGGCTATCTTTAATGTTTTTAGCCATCATTAGATAATTATAAGGATTTAGCCATAATTCTTCCAAAGCATAATTATATTTCATTCCATATGAAGTATCAATTAGTTTTAAATTTTTATTAACATTTAACATTTTAACTGCATAATCTCTTTCAATATCTTGACTATTAAAGACAAATAAATCACTTTTAGCAAATTCATTTAATTTTTTTTCTGATAATTCATATTCTTTAAAATTTACTCCATTTGGATAGATACTATTAATAGTAGAATGACTTCCATATAAGTAACTTATTAAATAATTAGTAGGATATGTAGTAGTATATACATCTATATCTTCCATAATATCACTTTTAAAGACATCACAGCCTGTTAGTAAGAATAGGCTTAATAATAAGATAAATAGTTTTTTCATATTGACCTCTTTTCATTATATATATTATTTTATCAAAATATTCTTATTTTGTAAATTTATAATAATGATATTTTTAATAATTATTTATTTGTTTTTATATTAGAATGTAGACTTTTTATGATTAATTTAGTAAAATTATATATATAGAGGGTGGTATTAATGAAAATATTTAAAACTTTGGATATTAATCCAACAAATGTAAATTTATATTATGAAGCTTTTACACATACTTCATATAGTAATGAGAATCCTTCGTTTGCTAATTATGAAAGACTTGAGTTTTTGGGAGATGCAATACTTGAATTTATACTTAGTGAATATTTATATAAGGAAAGACAGTTACCTGAAGGTGTAATGACTAGAATGAGATCTAGATATGTTTGTGAAGAAGCTCTTGCAACATATGCTAAAGATTTAAAGTTTGAAAGAGATATTAAACTTGGTGGATCAGAATTAGAGAGTGGACCAAATGATACAATTATGGCTGATGTTTTTGAAGCTTTTATTGCGGCAACATATTTGGATAAAGGTTTAGATTTTACTAAAGAGATGGTACTTAAAATTATAACTAAGTATATTGATAAAAATGTAGATTTTTTACATGATTATAAATCTACACTTCAAGAATTAGTCCAAACTGATAAGAAGAGTGTAACTTATGAAATTATATCAGAGTCAGGTCCTGCACATGACAAGACTTTTGTATGTCAAGTAATTGTAGATGGTATAGTACTTGGAGAAGGTACTGGTAGTAGTAAGAAAAGTGCAGAACAAGAAGCGGCAAAAGAAGCTTTATCTAAGCAAGCTAAATAGGAGGTTATATGTTAAAAGTAGATAATGTTACAAAAAAGTATGGTGAAATAGTAGCAGTTAATGGACTTAGTTTTACTGTTAATGATGGTGAAATTTTTGGATTACTTGGACTTAATGGAGCTGGAAAGACTACTACTTTTAGAATGATTTTAGGACTTATTGATGATTATACTGGAGATATTACTATTGATGGAGAACATATTAATTATAAAATTAGTGATAAAATTGGATTTCTTACTGAAGAAAGAAGTTTATTATTAAAGATGACTGTTTTAGAACAAATAATATATTATGGTGTTTTAAAATCTATTCCAGTATCTGATATAGAGAAAAGACTTGATTATTGGTTAGATAGATTTGGTATTAGTGAATATAAAAATAGAAAGATTAAAGAATTATCTAAAGGTAATCAACAAAAAGTACAGTTTATATCTGCAATTATAAATGAACCTAAATTACTTATATTAGATGAACCTTTTTCAGGATTGGATCCAATTAATGTAGAATTATTTAAATCTGTAATAATGGATTTAAAGAAGAAAGGAACTAGTATAATTTTTTCTTCTCATAGAATGGAACATGTTGAATTATTTTGTGAAAATTTAGTTGTTCTTGTTAAAGGAAAAAGTGTTCTTCAAGGTAAACTTTCTAAGATAAAGAAAGATTATAAGAAGAAAAATTTACTTGTTCGTGGTGATATTAACAAGGATGAAATAATGAAATGTGATGGAGTAGAAAAAATAGATAAGGTAAATGATGAATATATTATTTCTATTAGTGATGAGAGCTATGTAAATAGTTTGTTTAAGAAGATTAGTAAATATGATAATATTTTGAAATTTAGTGTAGAAGATCCTAGTTTAAATGAGATATTTATTAGTATAGTAGGTGATAGTTATGAATAGTAAACTATGGTTTTTAGCTAAAATGAGTTTAAATAAAAAAATAAAGACTAAATGGTTTTTAATTGCTAATTTAATTTTTTTAATAATTATAGTTGGACTTGTTAATATTGATAGTATTATTAAAGCTTTTGGAGGGGATTTTGATGAAGCTACAGAGATTATAGTTATTGATAATGCTAATGTATATGATAGATTTAATTTTAATTATGAAAATAATAGTAAGTTTTTAAGTGATTATGATAATGTTAATATTTCTTTGTATGATAAAGAATATGATGATGGAGTTAAGGAAGTAGAAGATGATGATAAAGTTCTTATTGTAATAGATAGAGATAATGATAATTATTTAACTGCTAAAGTAGTTAGTAATGAAGAAATTAGTACAATTACTAATAGTTTAATTAATACTAGTTTAAATAATGTTAGAAGTGAAATAGTATTAGAAGAATATAATATAACTGATGAAATGTTTAATAATATTAATACACCAGTTAATGTTGAAAATGTTATATTAGATAAGAATAATTTTGAACATGGAATGATGGTATCATCTGTAATGCAAATATTAACTTTACCTACATTTATGTTAATTATGTTTTTAGTACAAATGATAGGAGCTGAGGTTAATGAAGAAAAGACTACTAAGAGTATGGAGATAATTATTTCTAATGTTAGTCCTAAAACACATTTTATGTCAAAGGTAATATCTTCGAATGCATTTGTTATAATACAGGGATTATTACTTATATTATTTGTAGTATTAGGTATTGGAGTTAGATATTTTATTAGTGGTGGTAATTTGCTTGGAGAAGAAACTGGTGAAGTTATGACTTTAGTTAATTCATTATCTTTAGATGGGATTGAAAAAACTTTAGGAGTAATGATACCAATATTATTAGTTATTACTATTTTAACGTTTGTAGCATATTCATTACTTGCCGGAATACTTGCTAGTATGACTACTAATTTAGAAGATTTCCAACAATTACAAACTCCTATTGTTATTATATCTTTAATTGGATATTATTTATCGACGATGGCTGGTATGTTTAAAGGAAGTATATTTATTAGAATAGCTAGTTATATTCCTTTTATATCATCTATGTTATCTCCAACATTATATGTTTTAGGTGAAATAACAATATTTGATTTAATTGGTAGTGTATTATTGCTTATAGGTACAATATATATTCTTATTAAATATGGACTTAGAATATATAAAGTTGGTATACTTAATTATTCAGGAAATGGGCTTTGGAAAAAGATGTTTATGGCTATGAGGGGAAAATAAAATGAATAGAGTTAGTTTAAATATTATATATGAAAATAGAGTATTATCAATTCCTTTTAAAGATTTAAAAAGTTTAGATATGTTTACTATTAACTATAATAGTTATATAGAATTATTTAATGTATTAAATAAAATACTTGACTTAAAGTTAGATGTAAATAAGTTTAAAGATGTTTATATTAGTTATAGTTATAAAAGAAGAAATGGTAAGATGGCTACTTGTGAATTACCAATAAGACTTAGTATGGATGATTATGATATAGATGATTTAAAGAAAGTTTATGCAGATTATTATAAAGATAATCATATGAGAATATTAGCTACAAGAGATGGTATAAGACATGTTAAACATGATGCTATTAGAACATTTAATGCTAGAAGTAGAGATGTTACTGATAGTGATATAGATTCTGCAGTTAATTCTTATTTTGATGGAAGTTATAAAAAGTATAGAGATGCTTATTTTACAGTTGTTAAATCTGGCTATACTGTTAAGAATAATGAATATTTTGATAAAGATAATAGAACTGATTTATCTAAATATCAAACTGATAATGAATATTTTAATTATTTAAGAAGATATGCTAATACTAGTGATGAAGGGCATGATAAAGCAATTGAAATATTATCTGGATATGATATGGATGAACTAAAAAGAAATGGTATGAATGGATTATTTGATAATGAAAAAATATCAAAAAAAGAAGATAATCTAGAAATAGATACTTTATCAATTGAAGCATTATCTGGTAAAAGTTTAGAAGAATTAAGAGATTTAATTATTAGTTATCGTGATAATTATAATAATGGAAGAAAAAGATGAAATATTTAGATAGTTTTTTAGAGTATTTATTAGTTGTTAAGAAACATTCTGATAATACAATTATTAATTATAGGGTTGATATTATTGAATTTTTTGAATTTAATGGAGATAACATTAATATAGAAAAAGAAGATATTAATAATTATTTGAAACATTTATATGATAGTAATATTAGTAAAAGTAGTATTGCTAGACGACTTAGTAGTCTTAGAACTTTTTATGAATATTTATTAAAAAAAGATATTATTAGTATTAATTATTTTAAAATGTTTAAGAATCCTAAGAAAGATAGAAGTTTACCTAAATATGTTAAAGAAGAAGATATTGATAAAATGTTTTTAGTTCCTAATACTAGAACTTGGATAGGTCAAAGAAATTTATTAATTATTAGAATGCTATATTCTACTGGGGTTAGAATTAGTGAACTTATTAATATTAAATTAGGAGATATTAATATTAATGATAGAACTATTAAAATACTTGGTAAAGGTAGTAAAGAGAGGATTGTTGTATTTGGTAATAATACTAAAGAAGCATTAGATGAATATTTAAATAGAGGAAGAAGAGAAGTTGATATACATAGTAGTAATTATTTATTTTTAAATAAAGATGGTAATAGACTTAGTGCTAGATATATTAGGAAAATATTAGATGATATTATATTTAAAGCTAGTATTGAAATGCATGTTAGTCCACATATGTTAAGGCATACTTTTGCTACAGGTATGTTAAATAATGGAGCAGATTTGGTTAGTGTTAAAGATTTACTTGGACATGAATCACTTAATACTACGAGTATATATACACATGTTAGTGATGATAAAATAAGAGAGATATATAATAAAGCTCATCCGAGAGCAA
>CAMOFW010000022.1 GCA_946613765.1 uncultured Mycoplasmatota bacterium | reverse complement strand
ATGGTTAGAATGGCACAAGATTTCTCTTATCGTTGTCCTTTAGTTGATGGACATGGTAATTTTGGTAATATGGATGGCGATGGCGCTGCTGCCATGCGTTATACTGAATCAAGATTATCTAAGATAAGTAATGAAATGTTAAGAGATATTCAAAAAGATACAGTAAATATGGTACCTAACTTTGATGAAACTGAAAAAGAACCTGAAGTTTTACCTTCAAGATTTCCAAATATTTTAGTTAATGGTACTACTGGTATTGCAGTTGGTATGGCAACTAATATACCTCCTCATAACTTAGGTGAAGTTATAGATGGATGTGTTGCTTATATTGATAATCCTAATATTGATACACTAGGATTAATGCAATATATTAAAGGACCAGATTTTCCTACAGGTGGTACTATCTTAGGAAATAGTGGTATTAAGAAAGCTTATGAAACAGGTAGAGGTATTATTACTGTTAGAGCAAAAGCTGAAATTGAAGAACATAATGGTAAATATCAAATAGTTGTTAGTGAAGTTCCTTATGGAGTTAATACATTAGATCTTAAAAATAAAGTTGCAGAACTTGTTCACAATAAGGTCTTAGAGGGTATTTCTGACTACCATAGCGACTTAAAACATGGAAAGATAACTATTACATTAAAAAGAGATGCAAATGCTCAAGTAGTGCTTAATAATCTATATAAACATACAGATTTCCAAACTACTTATGGTATTATCCTTTTAATGATTGATAATAAAGTACCTAAAACTCTTGGATTAAAAGATATTATATCTAAATATATATCATTCCAAAGAGATGTTATTGTTAGAAGAACACAATTTGATTTAAAGAAAGCTGAAGAAAGAGCTCATATCTTAGAAGGTTTAAAGATTGCAATTGATAATATTGATGAAGTAGTTAAGATTATTAAAGAATCTAAAACTGATGAAGAAGCTACTAAGAAATTATGTGAAAGATTTAATTTAGATGAAGTTCAAACTAATGCTATCTTAGAAATGAAGTTAAGAAGATTAACTCATATGTCTAAAGATCAAATTGAGGATGAATTAAAAGAATTACATGCTAAAATTGAAGAATTAAAGAGTATTTTAGCTTCTGAAGATAAGATTTTAGCTATTATTAAGAAAGAATTATTAGAAATTAAAGATAAATATGCAGATGAAAGAAGAACTAACATCGATATGACTGCAGTTGATTTCATCGAAGATGAATCTTTAATTCCTGAAGAAAATGTAATGATTGCTGTTACATCTAAAGGATACATTAAGAGAACTACTGCTGATACATTTAAAGTTCAAAACCGTGGTGGTGTTGGAGTTAAAGGTATGGCAATTAATGATGAAGACTTTGTTCAACAAATTATTAACATGTCTACTCATGATTTCTTAATGATATTCACATCAAAAGGTAAAGTTTATAGATTAAAAGGTTATGAAATTCCTGAATTTGGTAGACAATCAAAGGGATTACCTATTATTAACTTAATTCCAATTGAAAAAGATGAAGAAGTTTCAAGTGTTATTTCAGTAGGTAGAGACGAAAAAGATGCTTCATTAGTATTTGTTACTAAGAATGGTATTGTTAAGAAAACTGCTTTATCTGAATATGATAACATTAGAAAGAATGGTAAGATTGCATTATCATTAAGAGATGATGATGAGTTATTAACAGTTAAACAATCACAAGAAAATGAATATATCTTACTTGCTACTAGTGAAGGTAGATTAGTTAAATTCCGTGAAGATAAGTTAAGAAACATGGGTAGAACTGCTACTGGAGTTAAGGGTGTTAACCTAGGTGAAAACGCTAAATGTATTAGTGCTGATGTCGCTAAAGATGAAGATAAGATTTTATTGATTACTGATAAAGGTTATGGCAAACAAACTTTCGTAAGTGAATATAGAGAAACATCTAGAGGATCTAAAGGTGTTAAAGCACTTAACCTTACTGAAAAGAATGGTAACTTATGCACATTCAAAATTGTAGGTAATTCAACAGATGCTGTAATAGTAACAGACGCAGGTACTGTAATGCGTATGCCAATAGGTCAAATATCAACACTTGGTCGTGTAACTCAAGGTGTAAGACTTATTAACTTAAAAAATGAACAAAAAGTATCAACTATGTGTTTAATTGTATCTGATGAAGATAGTAATGATACTGAATCTACTGAAGAAGTAGCTACAGAAGCAGTAGAAAATGTTCAAACTGAAGAAAAGAGTGAATAATCACTCTTTTTTAATTGATATTATTTATTAACAATGATATTATATATACGTGCAACAAGTATATTGTAACCTGGTCAGAGTGGGAACACAGCAGCCACATCAATCACTACTTGTGTGCACCTTTTTTATTTATTAACAACGTGATAAAAATATTTCCCGGGAAATAAATGTTTCACGTGAAACATAGGTGATAAGATGATAGATATAGATAAATATATGCCATTATTATATAAATTAGTATTAAAATCATATAAAAAGGGAGAAATACCTGTAGGATCTATAGTAATTTATAATGATAAAGTCATTGGAAAAGGATATAATACACGTCAATCTAGTTATAATGTTTGTGGACATGCAGAAATTAATGCTATAAAACAAGCTGAAAAGACTTTAAGAGACTGGAGATTGGATAATTGTATATTAATTAGTACATTAAAACCATGTAATATGTGTTCATGTGTAATAAATGAATCTAGAATTGATAAAGTTTATTATTTATTTGATCAAGATGGTATTATTAACAATAATTTTATTAAAATTGATTCAAATAGTGAATATAAGAATAAAATTAATGAATTATTTAATGATTTTTTTAAAAAAATGAGAAGTTAATGTTTCACGTGAAACATTGTTAATAACTTTTTTGTAAATTTGATAGAAAATATTAATTTATTTTCTATTTTTTTATTATTTTGAAACTTGCAACGAGATGATTAATTACCCATGGATTAAAATTTCGATGCAAATTTTAAATTATAGATCTAGATAAATAAAATTTAGTTGTGAATAATGTTTCACGTGAAACATTCATATTAATATTTCCCAGGAAATAATTCTACTATGTTTCACGTGAAACATATAAAAATGTACGTAAAATCGGTGTTTTTTTGTATTTATTATAATAAATATATGATATAATTTAGGCAGGTGATTACAATGGATTATAAAGTATTATATAGAAAATATAGACCACAAGATTTTGATTCAGTAGTTGGACAAGAATATACAACTAAATTATTAAAAAATGTAATTAAAGATAACAAAATATCTCATGCATACATATTCACAGGTCCAAGGGGTACTGGTAAAACAAGTTCTGCTAAAATATTTGCTAGAGCTATTAATTGTTTGAATCCAAAAGATGGTAATCCTTGTAATGAATGTGATTTATGTAAGAGTTTTAATGAAAATCCAGATATTATTGAAATAGATGCTGCATCTAACAATGGAGTAGATGATATTAGAGAACTTATTGACAATTCTAGACTTGCACCATCAATTTCTAAATATAAAGT
Organism: uncultured Mycoplasmatota bacterium; assembly: GCA_946613765.1. Classification (GTDB taxonomy): domain Bacteria; phylum Bacillota_I; class Bacilli_A; order RF39; family UBA660; genus RUG12834. Next base: position 6,566 of record CAMOFW010000022.1, on the reverse strand, counting down.
ATATATTATTGATGAGTTCCATATGTTATCCACAAGTGCTTTTAATGCTTTACTATTAACATTAGAAGAACCTCCATCAAATGTTGTATTTATTTTAGCTACAACAGACATTCAAAGTGTACCAATTACTGTTTTATCTAGATGTCAAAGATTCGATTTTAAACCTATTACAGTTGAAAATATAGTTTCTAGACTTGAATACGTATGTAAGCAAGAAAAAATTAAAATAACAGATGAAGCTTTAAATGAAATTGCTTTAATGTCTAATGGTGGACTTAGAGATGCTTTAAGTATTTTAGATCAAATTTCATCTAAGGATGGTAAGATTGAAGTTGAAGATATAATTAGTAATTTTGGTAGTATATCTTCTAAAAAGGTTTATGAATTGATTGAAAATATATCTAATCAAGATATAAACAGTTTGATTACAAATATTCGTAAATTTAAGAGTGATGGCGTAGATTATAGAATTTTAGCTAATAAATTTATTCAATATTTAAAAAATGAACTAATAAGTGTTAAGTTATTAACAAGTAAATATGATTTAAACTTTAATGATATGTATAATTTAATTATGGATTTGAGTAATAGTTTAGGTGTTATGAGAAATTCTATTGATCCATATACTTATATTGAATTAATAATGGTTAAATATATTAATCCTAAAGAAGGTACTATTGTGGATACTCCTCAAAAGGTTGTAGAAGATGAAAAAGTATCTGATTTAGTTGAAGATGTAGTTCCTGAAGAGGTAAAAGAAGAGGTTTCACAAGAAACTATTGAAGAAAATCCTAAAAATATCGAAGAAAAAGCTGCTCCAGTAGTAAAAAAAACAAACAAACTTTCGTTTAGTGTAGATATTAGGGTAAATAATTGCTTTGCTAATGCTAAAAAGAATTACTTAACTGATATTAAAGAAAAATGGAGTGATTTCTTAGTATATGAATCAAATGCTAATAAGAAATTAATGTCATATATAATTGATACTGATATAGTAGTTGCTTCTGATAAATATGCAATATTAGTTAATTCTACTGAATCAACTGTAGAATTAATTAATGAAAATATTAGTTCAATTGAAAAAGATTTTAAAATATTCTTTGGTAGTGAATATAAATTTGTTTGTTTAGATAATTCTATGTGGAATGAAGAAAAAGATAAATATGTATTTAACATGAAGAATAAGATAAAATATAGTATAATAGATGAAACAGAAGAAGAAACAAATGATTTATCCACAGAAAATGCTATAAAAAGTAATAATAGTGATGAATTAGAGAGTTTAGCTTCTGAAATATTTGGAGATAATGTTGAAATAAAATAGAAGGAGAGATAAATTATGAATATGCAAGCATTAATGCAACAAGCACAAAGAATGCAAAAAGATATTATGAATAAGAAGGCTGAGGTTGATAAGAAAATATTTCCCGGGAAATCTGAATTAGTAGATGTTGAAGTAAATGGTAAGAAGGAAGTAGTATCTGTTAATATTAAAAATAAGGAAGAATTAACTGCAGAAGATATTGAAATATTACAAGATATGATTGTTATTGCTATTAATGATGCAATGTCTAAAGTAGATGAAGAATTAAATAAAGTTATGGGACCTTATGGTAATTCTTTAAATGGTTTATTATGATTTATCCAAAAAGTTTAAGTGATTCTATAAACTATTTAAAAAAATTACCGGGAATTGGTGAAAAGAGTGCTGAAAGAATGGCTCTTTCAATAATTGATATGGATGAAGATACTGTTAAAGAACTTGCTAATGCTTTAAATAACTGTAAGTTAAATTTAAAAAAGTGTAGTATATGTGGATCTTTAACTGAAGACGAAGTATGTGAAATATGTCAATTATCTGAAGATAATTATAGAAATAAGAATTTAATATGTGTATTAGAAGATTATAAAAGTGTATTTGCTTTTGAAAAATCAGGTAAGTTTGATGGAGTTTATCATGTATTAGGTGGTTTAATATCTCCTATGAATGGTATAGGTCCAGATGATATTAATTTGTCTAGTTTAATTAAAAGAGTTAATGAACTTGATAATCCTGAAATTATAGTAGCTTTAAAGTCTACTATAGAAGGAGAAGCAACCACTTTATATATTAAAAAGATATTTGAAGGTAAGAGTGTTAAAATATCTAGATTATCTTATGGTATACCTATGGGTATGGATATTGATTATTTAGATGAACTAACATTACTAAATGCTTTAAGTGATAGAAAAGAAATATCATAATTATTAAATTAATTAATAATATTTAATGGTGATATTTATAAAAATAATAGTTAATATATTAAAAAGAATTATATTTGCATTTTTATTATTATATAGTTTAAATATAAGTATTAAATCTTTTGGTATTATTATACCTATTAATATATTTAATATTATGGTTACTACAATACTAGGAGTTCCAGGTATTGTATGTTTAGTTATATTAAAGTTATTTATTACATAGGAGTAGATTATGGTTGTAGCAGAAAAGTTATCTATTATTATTAATCAATATGAGAAAAATAAACTTTCTCATGCTTTTTTGCTTGAAACAAATAATATTACTAAGTGTTTAGAAGATGTTAAAACTATTATTAAGATTATTAATAAGAATGATGAAATAGATGTTGAATCTTTAATTGATCTTGGTAATTTACCATCATTAGTATATATAGAACCTGATGGTGCTAGTATTAAAAAAGGTCAAATAGAAGAAATGATGAATAAGTTTAGTACTAAACCTATTTATTCTAAATATAATAATTATGTTATTATTAATGCTGAAAAGATGAATGAGTCTTCTGGTAACTCTTTATTAAAGTTTTTAGAGGAACCTGAAGACAATATTATTGGATTTTTAATAGTTAATAATAAAGAAAATGTATTACCAACTATTAAAAGTAGATGTGAAATAATACATGTTGATTATGATATACAAGAAGAAGTTGATGAAGAACTACTTGATATTGCTAATAAGTATGATGATAAGATATTTAATAGTGATGATGTATTTATTAACAAGGAACTTATTTTATCTAGATATACTGAAAGAGAAGATATTGAAAAAATACTATTAATTTTATTTTATAAATATTATAATATGTTACTAACTAATCTTAATGAAAAAGAAAGATTAGAAAAAATAATAGATGTTATTCAAAGTAAATTGAATTTAATTCAATATAATGTTAATTTAGAATTGTTATTAGATAGCTTTGTAATAGAGATGAGGAAAATATAATGAATATTAATGAAGAATTAATAACTAAAGCTTGTGAATTTATTAAGAAAGCACATAAGGTTTATTTAGATGGTCATAAACAAGCTTATTTTCCTGTATTAGTAGGAATGGAACCTTTTGCTATTAATAATGGTAGTGGTGGTCATAATCCTGATGCTGTTTTAATGGCTATTTATAAATTACATAAAGAGGATAATAATGCTAAATATAATGATGGTTTTCAAGATGGTTTATTATCTCTTATAGAAAGAATTAAGACAGTTTCATCTTTATTAGTTATTTATACATATTTAAATTATCAACTTGAATATGAAGATAAAGGTATAGCTACATTTATTGTTGATAAAGATTTAATTATTAACAAGTTAAAAGAAAAAATGGATAGTTTTAAAGATAATAAAGAATTGTATGATTGTTATATCAATATCTTAAGTAGATTAAAAGAAAAATATAATATATAGTTGGTGGTGATATCAATGATTAGAATTTATGGTGTTAAATTTAAAAGTGATGGTAAAGTATATAACTTTAAATCTGAAGAAGTAGTATGTCCTATTAATGTTACTGTTATAGTTGAAACTGAAAAAGGACTTCAATTTGGTAAAGTAGTTAGTGAAGTTGATAACTATGAAAATATTAACAAGGAAAGTTTAAAAGATATTATTAGAATTTCTACTAAAGAAGATTATAATCAATATACAAAGAACTTAAAGGATGCTAAAGAATCTATTGATTTTATTAATAAATGTGTAGATGAATTAGGTCTTAATATGAATGTTATAGATTCTACTTTTACATTTGATAGAAAACAATTATTGATTAGTTTTATATCAGATGAAAGAGTTGATTTTAGAGAATTAGCTAAAAAACTTGCTGCTAAGTATCATACTAGAATTGAACTTAGACAGGTTGGTGCTAGAGATAAGGCTAAAAAAGTTGGTGGTTTAGGTGTTTGTGGTCGTCCACTTTGTTGTTCTGGCTTCTTAACATCTATGCAATCAGTAACTATTAATATGGCTAAAGATCAAAACATTGCACTTAATCCTAGTAAGATTAATGGAGCATGTGGTAGATTACTTTGTTGTTTAACTTATGAAGATGATGAATATAAGAAATGTGCTTGCGGTATGCCAAGTGTTGGTCAAACCGTTAAGACTGAATTTGGTGATGGTGTTGTAATATCACTTGATATATTAAATCGTAAATATAAAGTAAATGTTAATAATGATATAAAAGAGATTGAATTATAATGAATGTAGTTAAGAATGATTTATTTGATTACGGTTTAAAGATATATCAAAACAAAGATGCTTTTAAGTTTTCGCTAGATTCGATACTTTTAGCAGAATTTGTTGAAAAGAAAAAAGATATTAAAACCATAGTTGATTTTTGTACAGGTAATGGTGCTGTTCCTTTAATTTTATCTACTAAGTTTAATTGTAAGATTATGGGGTTTGAAATTCAAAAGAATCCATATGATTTAGCTTATAACTCAGTTGCTATGAATGAATTAGATGATAAGATTAAAATTATTCATGATGATTTAGCTAATGCTTTAGAATACATCTTACCTGAAACTATTGATGTAGTAACAGTTAATCCTCCATATTTTAAATATGATCCAGATTCAAATATAAATATGGAAAGAGAAAAAGCAGTTGCTAGACATGAAATTGAAACTAATTTAGATAATATATTTAGATCTGCTAAATATATATTAAAGAATAAAGGTACTTTATATATGGTACATAGACCTGAAAGATTATCTGAAATAATTAACAAAATGAGTGAATATAAATTTGCTGTTAAGAGATTACAATTTGTTTATTCTGATTATAATAAAAGTGCTATTATGGTTTTAATAAAAGCAACAAAGAACGGATTAGAGGGTATTAAAGTTAATCCTCCAATTAATGTAATGAAACATAAAACATATAAGAATATATTTGGATAGGAAGTGATACTTATGAAGATGGTAGTAGGCTTGGGAAATCCTGGTAAAGAATATGAAAATACAAGACATAATATTGGATTTATGGCTTTAAATTATTTCCCGGGAAATATTAATAAGGAAAAATTCAATGCATTATATACTAAAATAAAGGTATTTGATGAAGATGTATTATTTGTTAAACCATTAACATATATGAATTTATCAGGTGATGCAGTTGGGGAGTTTGCTAGATATTTTAAGATAGATCATAATGATATATTAATTATTCAAGATGATTTAGATTTAGAATTTGCTACTATCAAATTAAAGTATAAGAGTTCAGCTGGTGGTCATAATGGTATGAAATCTATTATCTCTTGTTTAGGTACTGATGAAGTACCAAGACTAAAGATAGGTATTTCCCATGATAGATCAATGGATACTAAAGATTATGTATTACATAGTTTTAGTAAAGATGAATTAGAAAAACTAGATAGTATTATGCCTACAGTTAAAAAGATAGTGGAAACATTTATTAAGAGTGATATTAATGAATGTATGTCAAAATTTAATGGTGGGAAATAATTATGAATTTTTTAGCTAATATTTTTAAATATGAAAATAATAGTGAAGTAATAGGTTTAACTGATGAGTTAAACGCTTTTTACGTTCTTGAAAAATTTAAAAATGATAATAAAAATATTCTTGTATTAGCTAGTAGTTTATATAATGCTAATAAGTTTTATGATAAGTTAGCTACATATACTGATAAGGTATTATTATTTCCCATGGATGATTTTATTACATCTGTTGCTGTTGCTATGTCTCCAGAACTTAAACTTAAGAGACTTGAAACATTAAACTTAATTAGAGGTAATGATAATTATATTGTAGTTACTAACTTAATGGGTTATTTAAGATTTTTAACTAGTGTTGATAAGAGTGATAAATATAATGTTACTTTAAGTGTTGGAAAATCTTTAAATAGAGATAAATTAATTGAAGTATTAAATGAATTTGGTTATCAAAGAGATAGTTTAGTTACTCAAACTGGATATTATGCCTCTAGAGGTTTTGTTTTAGATATCTTTAATGTAGAAGATGAACATCCTATTAGAATTGAATTCTTTGGAGATGAGATAGAATCAATTAGATATTTTGATGAATCTACTCAGTTATCTATTGAAAAAATAAATAGTTTTAATTTATTTCCCAACAAAGAAATTGATACTAAAGAAAAGAGTTCATTATATGATTATTTAAATAATCCTTTTGTATTTTATTTAGATGAGAAATTAATTGATGATGAATATAATAAAATATTAAATGATATTAAATTATATAAAGAAGATAATAATAATGATGATAAATATATGTTTAATATGGATG
>CAMOFW010000021.1 GCA_946613765.1 uncultured Mycoplasmatota bacterium | reverse complement strand
AGTAGTTTATTAGTATCAATGATATCAATAGCAATAATAATAAGTGTAGAAAAAAATAATTTATCTTAAAAATAATTTGTGATATAATTTTAAATAGAATAGAGTATACTTGATAGCATATACAACATTGAAAGGCTTGTAGCTTATGTGGAAGTTTAAAAGAAGATTAAATGAAAAAAATAAAAGAAATTTTCTTACTGTGGCTATTTCAATAGTCTTATTGCTTGTTGTTTTTATAACAATAGGCTTTTCTGCGTTCCAATCAAGTTTAGATATTGGTTCTATTGCTGCAACATTTAGAATCAACAAAGATATAAGAATAACTAAAATATCACTAGATAGTGCTACTAATAATGCTATATCTAATTGGCAAGATTATAACACAACATCTATTAGTACTAATATAGATTTACCTAGTAGAAATTCAACTATTACTTATGAAGTAGAAATAACTAATCTAGGTAATATAGAAATGGGTATACTTGGTATTAGTGGTCTTCCTTCTAATTTAGACTATGAATTAACTAATTATACTTTAAAAGATGAATTATGTGATTATCTTGATGATAGTGAATGTAAATTAGGATCAGTATCTAAATTACTAATAACTTTAAAATATAAAGATAATGGTTTTGATAGTAGTAATACTAATTATAATGTTCAATTAGATTTTGACTTTAGAAGATTCTATAGTATTACTTATGTTAATTTAAATAGTGCTAATTTACCAACTAAAGCTATAGAAGGGGATAACATTGAATTTACTTTAAATACTCCATATCCACCAAATGTACACTTTGATGGTACAACTAATGCTAGTTATAATTCTTCAACAGGTAAAATAAATATCAATGATATTAATGATGATATAACTATATCTTATTTAACTATGTCATATTTTGTAGCATATGATGGAGTAAATAATCAATTATTTAATCAATTTAGTACTACAAATATAAAATCATTTAGTAGAAATACTACAAAGACTTTAAGTGAAGTACAAGCTATGGTTAATAATAATACTGCATATATTATAAGTACATCATCAACTGATCCAGATTATCCAAGTAATAATGAAATATATGGATGGGTAGATAATAATAATTTCTACTGGTGGTCTGAAGCTAATGTAGTTTATTATCATCCATACACTTTAGGTGCCTTTAGACTAATGACTAACTTAACAACAGTTGATTTAAATGGTACAAATACATCACTAGTAAGGAACTTTTCACACTGGTTTGATAAAGATGCTAAGCTAACCACAATTAATGGAAAGATTAATACTTCAGGTCTTGTTTTAGAATATAATCCAAACTTTAACTATGGTAATGACCAAGATGAAAATGCTTCAAGTGGATTTGGTTTAACTTATATGTTTAATGACTGTAAGATACTAACAAGTATTGATACAAGTGAAATAACAACAACTAATTCTTCAGACCTTAAGAGAATGTTTGGTGGTTGTGCTAAACTTACTTCACTAGATGTTAGTCATTTTGATACTCATAATGCAAGAAGCATGTATTGGATGTTTAGAAAATTTGAAAAAGTAAATGAATTAGATTTAAGAAGTTTTGATACATCAAATGTTGAAAGTATGTATGGTATGTTTGTTAATGCCACAGGACTTGAAACAATATATTTAGGTGAAAACTTTGATACATCTAAAGTTAAACAATTTAATAGAATGTTTGATTCAGCAACAAATCTTAAAACTATATATGCATATAATGATTTTAGTACCGCAAGTAAAGTAACTGATTCCGCAATGTTTAATAATGCTAAAAAACTAGTTGGTTCAGCTAATACTTTAGATGCAACACCATATAGTTCATCTTATACTACTAGTTCATACGCAAAACTAGCTCATAATGGAGTAAAAGGTTATTTAACACCATATGTTACTGAAACATATTATACTATTACTTATAATTTAGATGGTGGTATTGCAGATAATCCAACTATGTATAATGAAAATACTAGAACATTTACTTTAGTTAATCCAACTAAGATAGGTTATACATTCGTCGGATGGACAGGAAGCAATGGTGATACACCAGAGCTTAGTGTAACAATTGAACAAGGTTCATCTGGAGATAGAACATATACAGCACATTTTGAACAAAATACTGTAGACATGTTCCCTAAAGTATTTGCAATATCTGGTTCATGTAACTTTAATGGTTCATCAACTAATATAACAGGGGATACATGTGTTAATGATTTAGATGGTACAGTATATACTAATAATACATATATAGATACTGGAATAGCCTTATATAATAATGAAAACTTATATAAAGACTTTGAAATATCATTTGAAATAAGTAATTATGTACCATCACAACAAGAAAACAATTCAGGAGATAATAATCAAAATACAATAATGAACTCTAAAACAGAGAATCAATCAACTAACCCTGGAGTAGTATTTAGACGTAAAGGAAATCAATTTGAATTTAGATCGTTTTCAACATCAGCAAACGCTAATTATACATCTGGTGCAACATATAAAATTGCAAGAATCAATAGAAAAATATATACAAGTGTAAATGGTTCAGCATATACATTAATAGATGATAATTCATCATTTAATTCACCATTTGATTTAACTGTATGGTTTGGTGCATCTAAAAACGCAAGTGGAGTTCCATTTAGATTTACTAAGTGTACTTTGTCAAACATTTACATTAAAATAGGTTCTTTTAGTTGAAATTTGTAAAAAACTGAGATATATTTAAAATAGCATAGGACATACTTGAAGACATCAAGAAAATACATAACGATATAACTTATGCAGTAAAAAATTTTTTTGGAGGTGAAAGAAATGGAAAAAAATAATGGAGGAAGACTATTAGCTGTTATTGCTTTAGTAGTAGCTGTTGCTGGTTTATCATTAGGTTTTGCATCATTCTCAACTAGTTTAAAAATTGATACAGCTGCTAATGTTACAACTGGTACAACAAACTGGAATGTTGGTTTCTCAACTGACGGAACTACAATCGAAGATGTTTCTACAGCAAGAACTGTTGCTGCAAATGAAACAGGAAATGAAGGAGTTATTGATGTAACTAAATACACAATTGCCCAAAATACTAATGCTACACTATCAACTACTACAGGTTCAAGTGTATCATATAATTTAAGCATTCTAAATAAAGGTACTCTTACTGCATATTTAGACTCAGTTAACTTTGATAACGTAGCTGTAACTTGTACAAGTGCTCCAGCTTCTGCTGCAACAGTATACGAAGGAGTTGAAGGTGCTGGATCATCTAAAACAGGTGGAAATACAAATGCAATAACAAACGCTGATTGTGCTAAGATGTTTGGCGTATCACTATCAATTGGTGGAACAACTTATACATCAACACCAGCAAGCATTAGTTCTTCAACAATCGCTGCAGGTGGTAGCGCTCCAGTAGTATTAACAGTATCTTATAAAGATGATGCTGATGCTAGAGCAGTTGCTGCAACATTAGACGGTGATATCGTTGTTACTTTAGGATCTATTTCTGTAGTTTATACAAGTAATGGTAACTAATAATTAAATTATATTAAGATTAACATCTTAATATTCTTTAACAAAATCATTTGGGAGATGATTTAATGAAGAAGGGATATAAAAGACTATTAATATTCGAAATCATCTTTATACTACTATTTATTCTAAGTGGTTTTGTATCAAGTATATTAAGTGGATATATAAAAGTTATTTCTTTAATAGGTATTCTAATATTATTTAAACTACTTTTTGGTTTTGAAAAAGATAGGCATAGATATATTAAGAGTATCTGTATGGAAATACTTATTTATTTTTTAATATATTTTATACTATATTATCTATTAGGTATATTAATAGGCTTTGTAAAAACAGTTAATTATTTCACAATCAAAGGCATTATAGACGTAATATTACCTTTAATACTTACTATTCTTTTAAAAGAATATCTAAGATACATGACATTAACTAAATCAGAAGGTTCAAAATTATTAACAGTCTTTAGTGTAATATTTTTTATTATATTTGATATTGCTGGAACAATTAATGAATCTATTTTTGCCTCATCATATTCATTCTTTTGCTTTATAGCAATAACTGTTATACCTACAATAAGTGCAAATATATTTTGTAGTTATTTATCTTATAAAACAGGTTATAAACCAGCTATGCTATATATGTTAGTAAAGAGTTTATATGTATATATAATACCAATTGTACCTAATCCAAATGAATATATATATTCAATAATTGAATTAGTAGTTCCAATGATATTTTTATATAAAATATACAAGTTCTACTTAGTAGATAAAGATGAAGAGATTCTAAGAGAATATCATAAGAATAAATTACTTCCATTGATAATACCAACATTAATCGTTATTTTTTTAGTATATCTAACATCAGGATATTTTAAATATCATGCTATAGCTATTGCTAGTGGTTCTATGACACCTAATATAATGAAGGGTGATGTAGTAGTCATTGAAAAAACTAATGACTATGAACATATTAATATAGGAGATGTCCTAGCACATAGAAAAGGTAATATTATAGTAGTACATAGAGTAATAAAAAAATTAGTAATAGATGGTGAATATTATTTTTACACTAAAGGTGATTATAATGACTCACCTGATAATTATGAAATAACCCAGGATATGGTATATGGTATAGTAAATATTAAAATACCATTCATAGGTTATCCAACCGTATGGTTAAATGATTTATAAAAGGAAGTGAAAACATGAGAAATGCCGCTTTAGATCATCATTTTAATGAAGAAAAGTATCAACTATGCAGATCTAGAATGATAATTTATTCAGTATTTTTAGCAATATTCTTATCTGTTGGCATATTCTTATGTCATAACTTAGTTAAAAGAATAGATGTTGCACCAATTAAGTACTGTGACTCTGGCTCAGTAGACTATAGAGTTTACTTAAAAGAAAATGAATTCTATTCTGAAGCATTCCTACCTAAAGGAATGTCATATCCAACAACAGCAATTGATTATATTGAATTTAATTATAATTATATATTTAATATTGATGATTTAACTAATATGGATTTTGATTATGAAATATTAGGGGATTTAATCATTGAAAACAATACAACTAAAGTTACAGCATTAAAAAATACATATACATTAGTTGATCATAAATCTAAACAACTAAAAGGTTCTAATGAAATAGTAATAAATGAAAAGTTTAAAGTTGATTATACAGAATATAATACATTTGCTAATAAATATAGAACAACATATGGAGTAGATGCAAATAGTTATTTAAAAGTATATATGAAGATTAAAAGAAATACTATTGATGGATCTAAGTATACTTTAGATTCAGGTAAGGATACAATAATACTAAATCAAGTTAATATTCCATTATCTGAAAGACAAATTGAGATGAAAATAGATACTCAAAATAATAAAACTTGTGAAGAATTAAAATTTAGTGATAAACAATATATTAATTATACTAACTTATCATTTGCATTACTTTGTGTTGCTATATCATTATATTTAATTAAAAAAATTAGATATACCTATAAAAGAATGCTTAGAAGAAGAAGTATATATGATCAATATATTAATAAATTATTAAAAGAATATGATAGATTAATAGTAGTTACTAAAACTTTAATAGATTTTAGAAAGTATAATATTATTAAAGTACCTGAATTTGAAGAATTATTAGATGTAAGAGATAACTTAAAAGTACCTATTAATTATTATTGTTATGTTAAACATTATAAAGGAATATTGTATATAAAAAATGAAGACGATATTTATGCATTATTCTTAAGTTCAGAAATGTTAGAAAAGGATAAATAATTTATCCTTTTTTATATTATTTTGTTGTGTTATAATTATAAAAGAATAGGAATGAGATTTATGAAAAAAGTATTTAGTTTATTAGTTATTTGTTTATTATTAACTTCATGTGGAAATAAAAAAGAAGAAACAGTTAATAAACAAGAAGATGTAAAACAACAAGAAAATGCTACTAATATGGGATATTCTTTAGTTAAAAAAGAAGATGATAATAAAAGTATGTATATATCTGATGAAAACATTAATTTTAATGGAACTAATGTTAAAGATGCTTTAAATAGTGGTGCTTTAAAAATAGATGATATTGTAAGTAATATGTCATATGTAACTTTAGATGATGATAAATCTAATATGTATATTATTGAACAAGATGAAGGGTCTTTCTATATACTGGAATGCGATAAAGATAATAATCATAATACATATATTGGAACTGATTTTGATACAGTAGTAGATTCATGTAAATAATAGTGATTTAATCACTATTTTTTATTTTTTTAAAAATTGTGTTATAATTAAATCACAAGGAAGGTGTTGCATGTTTAAAGTTAATGATTATGTTGTATATAACTATAGTGTTTGTAAAGTTAAAGAAATTAAAGAGATTAACAACAATATGTACTATGTATTAGTACCAGTAATAGATGAATCACTAACTATTAAAGCACCAACAACTCAAGAAAACGTGAACATAAGACCACTATTATCAAAAAGTGATGTAAAAAAATTATTTAAGAAAATGCCTGATATTGAATTAATTAAACTAAAAGATCATTCTCTAGAAGCAGAATATAAAAGATTACTTACAACAGGTAATAGAGAAGATTTAGTTAAGATTATTAAAACTACTTACATCAGAAATAAAAAAAGACAAGATAATGGTAAGAAAATTGGTGAAAAAGACGATATATACTTTAACATTGCTGAAAAGAGTTTATACAACGAACTAGCACTTGTTTTAAACAAAAGTGTAGATAAAATTCATGAAATGGTAGTTAAGGCATTACAAAATAGTAAAGAATAGTGCAATTAGTACTTTCTTTTTTTTGATTTTGTGCTATAATCTTTACTTGTAAGAGGGGGTTCTTTTTTTATGCAACTAGATTATTTCAAACTAGAAAAATATCAAGATTATAATATTGAACATAGATCTGTACTAACAATACTAGATAATGATACAGCAGCTAAGAATTACTTAGGAGATCTTTTTTTAATTACTAAAAAAACTCAAATAGCTAATGAGGATAATGGTATAGATACATTTTATATTGCTTACAGAGGTAATACTCCAATAGGATTTTGTGCAATAAATATGATTGACTATAAACCATTTATATCATATGGTATTTTACCGGAATTCAGAGGTAGTCATTTAGGATATTTACTAGTAAATGACTTTAGTGAACACTTACTTAAAGAGTATAATTTTGATAATGTATATGCTAATGTTAATCAAAAAAATATATCAAGTATTAAATCAGTTGAATTAGCAGGATATAAAAAAATGAGTTTAACTAGATATGTATTACCAAATTATTACTAATAATCAGGTATAGATAAGTCTATAAATAAGGCTTATTCTTTTTTTTTAACTTTATTTATGATAAACTATTAATAGATAAGAAAAGAGTGAGTAGTATGGAAAAGAAAAAACTATCTATTATTGTTTCTTGTTACAACGAAGAAGAAACAATTCCAATGTTTTATCCAGCTGTTGTTAGTGTAGCAGAAAAAATGGATAATTTAGATTTTGAATTTTTATTTGTAGATGATGGTTCTAAAGATAATTCACTTAAATTAATTAAAAAATATGCAAAAAATGATAGTAGAGTTAAATATATTTCTTTTTCTAGAAACTTTGGTAAAGAAGCAGCAATGTATGCTGGTTTAAAAGAAGCAACTGGAGATTATATAACTGTTATGGATTGTGATTTACAAGATCCACCAGTATTATTACAAGAAATGTATAAATATATTTGTCATGATGGATATGATATTGTTGCAACACGTAGAGTAACAAGAGTTGGTGAACCAAAGATTAGAAGTTTCTTTGCTAGAAAATTCTATAAACTAATTAATAAAATGACTGATAAAGTTGAAATAGTTGATGGGGCAAGAGACTTTAGATTAATGACAAGACAAGTAGTTGATTCAATATTAGAATTAAATGAATATAATAGATTCTCTAAAGGTTTATTCTCATTTGTAGGATATAAAGTTAAATATATTGAATATGAAAATATTAAAAGAATAGCAGGAGATACTAAATGGTCATTTATGGGTTTATTTAAATATGCTATAGATGGTATTATAGCATTTACTACTAAACCTCTAACTTGGCCAATATACTTTGGTATTCTATTTACATTAGCATCTATTATTATGTTATTTATAACAATATTTAATTATAGTAATTTACTAATTATTATTACATTATTATTATTTGCATTTGGTTTATTATTTATATTTATAGGTAATATTGGTTTATATCTAGCTAAAGATTATTTAGAAAATAAAAAAAGACCAATATATATTGTTAAAGAGAAAGAATTGTAGGTGTTATTATGGGAATTATATTTACGTTTTTAATAGGATTATTTATGGCCTTTGAACCAATAACAGATAATGATTGGTTCTGGCATTATGTAGTAGGTAATGTTATTGATAAAACACATCAAATACCTACACATGAATTATTTGGTTGGTATAAAGATTATGCATGGACAGCACATGAGTGGTTAACTGAATTTTGTATGTATAAACTAGGACCAATCGGAGATATAGCTATTATGTTAATTATATTCTTATGTCTATATTTCTTAATGGCTAAAATGTTAAAAGTTAAATTTAATAAATTATTTGATTTTAAACTAGTATATTTATTAATGATGACAGTATTCTTTAAAGTAACTGGTCCAAGACCATATATCTTAAGTTTAGTATTTATGGCTTACTTAGTATATGTAGTATTTAGTTACTTAGATGATAATAAAAAGTTTAATAAATTAATATATACTATACCATTACTACAAATTGTATGGGTTAATTTCCATGGCGGTTCTTCATCACTTCCATACATTTTAATTGTAGGTATATTATTATGTGATCTATTTGTTAAATTCTTTAAATTTAAAGAGAGTAGATGGACAGATTTTAAATTAACTAAAGATAAAATTAAAACCTTATTTATAGTTTTAGGTTTAACTATTGTAGCATCTTGTATAAATCCATTTGGTTATAAAATGTTATTATATCCATTTACTAATATGGCAGATACATCTATGTTAGAAAACATAACTGAATGGGCAAGTGCAAACTTCCATGGCTTCTTTGGTATGTATCTATTTGTTATAGTAGCATTCCCATTATTTAATTTAATATTAAATAAAAATAAGATGAAATTACATGAAATAGGATTCCAATTAGTATTCCTATTTATGGCTATGCGTTCTCAAAGATTTATTGGTATGTATGCAATATATTCAATGTGGACATTAGGTAAATACTTCTTTGTAACTGATGAAATGTATGAAACTTTAAGAAAACCATTTAAAAAGTTTGAAAAAGTTATTACTGTATGTTTTTGTATGTTGCTAGTTACTGGTTGTGTTCTAGTAGCATATAAACAAGTTCATTCATTCGCATCATTTGTAAACACTAATGTAATTGATAATGATGGATTCTATTCAGATGAAGCAGTTAAACAAATAATTAAATTAAAACCAAAAAGATTATATAATGATTATTCTCAAGGTGGATATTTATTATATAAATTAAATGAATATAATGCATTAGATGATGTTAAAATATTTGCTTATGGACTAGGGGATGTATTCTCTCAGGAAATACTACCTGAATCCAGATCTATTGAAAATCTAACAGATAATACAAGAGAGTTAATTGAAAAATATAACTTTGATGTAATGATAACAACAAAGAATAAACCTCTACATTATTTCTTAGATGAAATGAAAGAATATAGTCTTTATTACAGTGATGATATGTGCTATATTTATATTAAGGTGATGTAACAATGATAAAGAAAATATTAGGGATTGGTTTTATTGTTTTAGTAGTATTTATAGGACTATGGTATTATTTTACTTTTAAATATGTACCTAAAGGTGAAGTATTTGATATTAGATATGAAAATGTTGAATTAATTTCATATAAAGGTCATCCAGAAACAGAAAAAGCTGAAATAAGAAATCATGGTTTATATACAAGAACTAACTTTACAACAAATAAAGAAGAAGTAGTCTATAAATTTACTGCAACAAATGATGGAACACTAGAAGCTAAACTTAAATATAATCCAATCTATTTAAGAACAGATATGTACTTCAAAAAACATGTATCTTATCATATTTCTTATCTAGATGATAGTGAAATTAAAAAAGGTGATACTTTAAATCCTGGTGAAACTAAAACATTTAAAGTTACTATTAGTTATTCAAGTTCTGATTTAGTAACACAAAATTCACAATTCTATGAATCATTAGTGTGGTTAGTATATGTAAGAAAATAAGTCTAAA
>CAMOFW010000020.1 GCA_946613765.1 uncultured Mycoplasmatota bacterium | reverse complement strand
CTGCATCAGATAATGTAACACGAATTAATCTTCTATTCTTAGGTGACATAGTTGTATCATATAATTCATCAGCATTCATTTCACCTAAACCTTTAAATCTTTGTAATTTATAATTACCTTTTAAAGTTTTCTTCTTTTCTTCTAATTCTTCATCAGTTGCAATATATTCTTTAACACCTTTAGCACCAGTTTCAACACTATAAAGTGGAGGTGTTGCAATATAAAGCATACCATTCTCAATTAATGGTCTCATAAACTTATAGAAGAATGTAATTAAAAGTATTTGAATATGACTACCATCAACATCGGCATCAGTCATGATAATAACTTTACCATAATTAGATTCTTTAACATCAAAATCTTGTCCTAAACCAGCACCAATAGCATATTCAATTAATCTTAACTCAGCATTATTTTCAATATCATTACTTGAAGCTTTTTCAGTATTTAATACCTTACCTCTTAAAGGAAGTATAGCTTGATGTTCTCTATCTCTATATGACTTAGCAGAACCACCAGCCGAATCTCCCTCGACTAAGAATAATTCATTCTTTGAATAATCTTTACTTGTTGCTTTAGCTAACTTTTCACTGATAATTCTTTCTCTATTATTTTTAGTCTTATCGCCTTTTCTTACACTTTCTCTAGCTTTTCTAGCAGCCTCTCTAGCTTGTCTAGATTTATCAGCTTTTTCTAAAATAGTCTTAGCAATTTCTTTATTTTCTTCTAAATAGAATTTTAAATTTTCATAAATAACTTGTTCAACCGCACTCTTAGCTTCTGGTGTACCAAGTTTACCTTTAGTCTGTCCTTCAAATTGTAATATATCTTCAGGAATTCTAACACTAATAATAGCAGATAAACCTTCTCTTAAATCATCACCAGTTAAAGATGAATTACCTTTAACAATATTATTATTTTTAGCATATTCATTAAATGCTTTAGTTAAACCAGATTTAAATCCTACTTCATGAGATCCACCATCACCTGTTTTTACATCGTTAACAAATGATAATATTTGTTCATTATATGTATCAGTATATTGAAGTGCTATAGCAACATCAATTCTATTTCTAACATTATTAAATTGAACTACCTTATGTAATGGTGTATGCCCTTCATTAACATATTCAACAAAAGCAGTTAAACCAGTTTCATAATGATATTTAGCAGATAAATTATCTTCTACATCAATTACTTCAACTGTTAAATTTGGATTTAAGAAAGCACTTTCTTGCATTCTTTCACAAATAGTAGTAAATGAAAAATTACAATTTTTAAATATTTCCTTATCTGGCATAAATTGTACAATAGTACCAGTTTTATTAGTCTTTCCTATTTCTTTTAATTTAGAATCAACTTTTCCACCATCTTTAAATTTAATTTGTGATATCTTACCATCTCTATAGATTGTAACTACCATCCAAGAAGAAAGAGCATTAACAACACTAGCACCTACACCATGAAGACCACCAGACACTTTATAGCCGCCTTCTTCAAACTTACCACCAGCATGTAAAATTGTATAAATAACCTCTGGAGTAGATTTGCCTGAAGCATGCATACCAACTGGAACACCACGTCCATTATCTGCAATAGTAATTGAACCATCTTTTTCTAAGATAATTTTAATGTAGTTACCATAACCATTAATAACTTCATCTATACCATTATCAACAATTTCCCAAACTAAATGATGCATACCTCTCTTATCAGTAGATCCAATATACATACCTGGACGTTTTCTAACAGCATCTAATCCTTCTAAAATTTTAATACTACTTTCATTATAATCTTGCTTTGCCATACTCTTCACCATGTTTAATGATACCATAAAAAAAGCCCTATTTCTAGGGCATTTAACACTTTTTTTACATAATTACTATGATAATTTTACAACATATGGATCATTGACTGAACCACTTCCAGTAACTGTAGTATTACTATCTAAAGATATAACAGGTCTAATTTGATACTCATTAGATATCTTTTTATCATAAGATAAAGAACCATTCTTATTAACTATAATAGCATCAACAGCATTATAATTTTGTAATATTTGACTACCACTCATTGTAACATATGGACCATTTAAATTCTCATTATATAAGAAAAATGATTGATTAATACTATTTCTATAAGCACCAGCATAAACCACTTCATCAGCACTAATTAATCCAACTTGAGCACTAACTTTATTTCCTGTACAAACTAATGATGGACTATCATCAACAAATAATCTATTATATGTATTTAAATAAATAATATTATTTTCTTCTTTAAATACATTTAAATCTTCACAATAAGTACTATTACCAATATATTTAGTGTAGTTACTAAAATTAGCATTTAACCATTTATCTAATACCTCTTTAACACTTGAATTTTCTAGTTTTAATTTATCAGCATAATTTTCTACTTCACTATTATCATTATTATAAGCATAATTACCTTCTAAAGCATCACTTAATATTAATCTAACAGATGAATCTCCATTAATTCTAAGTATTTTAAACTTTACATCATTAAATACTACATTGTTATTATCAACTGCACCTCTAAAGAAATATGCTTCACCATCATCATCTAAAGTTTTAATTAATCCTTCATTTTTTAATGCAGCTTCCATACCAACATTAGTTAATGATTCTTTGACTTTATTATTTTTTAAGATAACATCTTTAAATGTTTCATTAGCTTGTTTAGTTAATTCTTTATAAGCTAATATATCAGCATAAAAGTTTTTAGTGTCTTCACCTTTATTTTCAATAGATACAGTATAACTTAAAGATTTACCTACTCCTAAATCAACACCTTTAATTATTTCAGTATCAACATTAGTAATCTTTTTTTCATACACTATATTACCTTCACTATCAATAACTTTTAATATTAAATTCTCACTAGATTTAGATACATCCATTAAACTTAATGTAGCATAAGTATCCACATTAGATACATTAGAAATAGTAACTTTTTTAGAATATACATCTCCACTTTTAAAATCAGCAATATCAAAGAATTTGCCGTCCAAATAATTAATAGATACATATTGATCACTTTCAACTAAAGAATAATTACTAGATGGTTTTTCATACATAGAATAAGAGACAGAGATACCGATAGTAAGTGTTAAGAGGATTAACAACGTTGCCATAACTACCTTGTATCTTTTCTTCATATTCTCTTCACCATCCCTCTACAATAAAAGTATATCACTTTTTATTAATTCTAATCAAGGAATAATTAAAAAAAATAAGAATTTCTTCTTATTTTTATATTAATTTAATAAAGAATAAATTTCACCATTAGAATCAAAGATAAATTTTAGATTGAGATAAGGTAATAAAACACATTGTTTTCCTTCTGTTAAAGCATTATTACAACTATCTATATCATTATATGAATTAGTATTACCTATTTTATAATAGTAACCATCTACATACGCACATTTTTCTTGGTTAGCATTACATTGTTCAGCAGTTTTATATTTTACATTTAAATCAATTTGATAGTATTTATTTTCACCTTTTCCAACATAAATGTCTCCATTTTCATAAAATCCAACAGCAGCATTGTCATATTTTCCAACACAAGTATAATTAGATTTACCTGAAGAACTATCAGAAATATAATAACAATCAAAATCATGACTATTATCAATTTGAGCAGTATATGATTTTAACTTCGAACTATCCATACCGTTATATCCACCAGTGGATTTAAAACAATATTCATGTCCATTTTCCATAATGCATATTGATTTATCAACATCTTGATATACTATCTTTTCAACATCTCCATATGTACTTTCACAATTTTGAGAATAACTTGCTAAATTTTCTTCTTCTGGATCTGCTAAATAATCAAATGCTACACTACCACATGTTTCCTTATCATTAAATACGTTAGATACTGTTTTATCATGATCTAAAAAGCTATATGCAATATATGGATAATATTTATTATCTTCTTCACTATATTTGCACTTTTTATTTAAAACATCATCGCCTAAATAATTGTATTGAATAGTTTGTTCACACTCTAATTGAGTATTAAAAAATAAAAGATTATCCCTTTCTAAATAAGTATAAAAATATGCATTACCTGTTGTATAATATTGTTTAGAAAAAACCTTTTTATATGCAACTTCATCAATACTACGAGCATAATCTTCTATTGGAGTTGAATCTTTATTAGTATCTAATGGAGAACCTTTTTTAAATGTGTATAAAGTTCTCTCTTTATATAGTACTGATAATCCTTCTTCTAAACTTATTTTAGCATTAAAAGCAGTTCCTTGATTCTCATTTTGATTATAATCAGTATTTAAAAAAGTGATTTTTAATTCATAATTGTGAGTAGCACCAACTTCAATAGGAACATCTGAAGCAATCATAGTAACATCAGTTGGACACTCAGTTTGTGCAATATTAGTACCATCTTCACTAATAAGCTCATATACTAATTCATCAGTATTAACAAATTCATTTGCTACTTCAGTTAAATATATATTATAAGCAGCCATTACATCACCAGTATTTTTAACACTAAAGAATTTAGATACACTTTCTCCAGGAATCATATTATCTTTTGTTCCAATTGTATCTCCATCCACATAAGTGACATTCATATGTCCAGTTGTAATAACCATATCTTGAGGTGTATCACCATCAACAGTTCCTCTAAAATAAGCATATGATGCAACAGTAACTAAACTTAATACTAAAACTGATGCAATTGCAATTAACGGCATAAAATATTTATTTTTCATAAGTCACACTACTCTCTATATTTATATTATCATTTTTAAAAATAATAGTAAATCTTTAAAAACACTCCTTTACACAAGGAATGTCATTTTAATTCATTCAACTTTGTATATTCTTCTTTAAATGCTTCAATAAATTTATTTATTTCATCATTAGTAGTAATAGATGAAATACTAATTCTTATTGTAGACATAGCTCTTTTAGTATCATTATATAAAGCCATAACACTAGTAGATAAATTACCAGATGAACATGCTGTATTAGAACTAATATAAATATTATGAGCTTCCATAGCATGTACAAAAGTTTCACCCCTAATATTACCTAAAGATATGTTTAAAATATGTGGAATTGAATATTTAGTTCTATTAAATTTAATATCTGGATATATACTTAATTCCTCAACAATCTTATCATTTAATCTCTTAACATACATTTCTTTTTTGTCTAAATCTACTAAAGCAATTCTAAGAGCTTTAGCTAAAGAAACAATTAAAGGTAAAGCTGGTGTTCCAGGTCTAATACTTTCATGATTAGATGAACCTTTAATTAATGGTTCTATTTCTAACTTATCACTCTTATATAAAACACCAATACCCTTAGGTCCAAATAACTTATGACCACTAAAGGATGCTAAATCAACATCATGTAGATTAACACTAACCTTACCAATAGCTTGTGTTAAATCACTATGAAGCAATGTTAATACATTTTCTTTTTTAATTATTTGTCTAATAGTTTTAAGTGGTTGTCTAACACCAGTTTCAGAGTTAACACCACATATACTAACCATAATAGTTTCAGGTCTAATCTTTCTTCTTAAATCTTCAAAATCAATTAAACCTTCTTCATTATTATTAACATAACTAACTTTAAAACCTAAAGATTCTAAATAATCACATATAGCATATATACTAGGATGTTCTAATTTAGACACTATTATATGATTACCTCTAGATTTATACTTTTGCATAATACCTATTAAAGCTAAATTATTAGCCTCAGTAGCACCAGATGTATATATAATTTCACTAGGCAATACTTTAAATAGGTCTGCTATTTGATTAGTAGCACTCTCTATTAAATCTCTAGATTTTTTTCCTAAACTATGAATAGAATTAGGATTACCTATAAACTCCCTAGTAGCTTTATTATATGAATCTAATACATCATAAGATACAGGAGTTGTAGCACTATAATCTAAATATATCATTATTTACCCTCCATTATTGTTTTTAATGTATTATAAAATTCTGGTTCTATATTATTAATAGCATTAATAGAATTTTCTAAACTCTTCTTATATTCTCCTCTATTAAATAAATTTTCAGAATTAATTAATGCTTTATCTATTTCTTCATCTATTACTCTAAACCTATTTCCATATACCACAGCCATTTCTGCCATATATGCACTCTTAACTAATTCTTTAGATGTATTAAATAGTTTTAAAGCTAAATCTCTAGCAGTATCAACTCTAATATTTAAAGTTTTAATAGATATAGGTTTCTTATTTAATTCTCTAATCATTTCTTCTAAGGCATCATTAGCTTCACTTAATTCAACATTATACTTTTTAGGTATAGTTGGTAATTTATATGAAGTTAACTTAACATTAGCTTGTCTTAATACTTCTTTAATATCATCTACTTGTTCTCTAGCTCTTACTTCATCTTCTTTTAAGCTTCCTAAAGTCTTTAATGCCTCATCTAGTTTTTCTTTAATCATAACTAACTTAGTATTTAAAACTTCCATTTCTTTTGCTAATCTTGAAAAAGCAAATGTTCTAGATCTATAAGCATTAACTATAGTATCATAATCTCTTTTAACTTCTTTAACTTCTCTATTAATAACATCTAATATTTTTAAATCATCATCAACTAAATCATAAGAATATTTAAATTCATCAGTTTTCTTTCTTAAATCATTATTAATCTTTTCATAATTAACTGCTCTAGAAATAATACTAGGAGTTAATTCTTCAAATATTTTTTTAGATTCTTGTTCTTTATCAAATGATGAATAAATTCCTTCAAAATAATTCATAATAGTTTCTAAATCTAATGTAGAATCTTCAATATTTAATACATTTAATCTTTCTAATATATCACTTAACTTTTTATTAGTTTCTTCAATATTATAAGATAAATTTAAATAATCTAAATTATATCCATCTTTTTCTAATTTAGATGATATACTTTCAATATCTTTAATCTTAGTAGGTATAATCTTATTAGCCATCATTAAAATACTTGGTGTTTCTTCAATAACTAATTTTAAATTACCTAGTATATCTTCTAGTACTTTTACTATTTTATTAACTTCACTATAGTTATTATTTTCCATAGCTACTTCAAAAGTGCTAAATAATTTATCTATTCTATCTATTTGTAAATCAATATTTTCAGCTATCTTATCATAATCTTCTTTATTGTTATTATATGTAGCCATAATATCTCTATACTTAGCTTTTAATCTTGTAATAGAATTTCTATTTCTTTCATTAGATGAGGTAATTTCCTTAATTTCACTTAATAAATAATTACTCTTAGTCTTAACAAAAAATATTTGATATTCAACTTTAGCTAACTTTTCTTTTAATTCTTTTTTATTTCTAGATTTATAAAGTTCTTCTATTTCTAATAATTGATCACTAATCTTAGGTATTTCAACTTCTTTAATTTCTTTAAATCTATCTTGCCAATCTTCATACTTCTTTTGTAATTGATCATTATTAATTAAACCTTCAACTTTATTTAATTCACTTAATATATTAGCAGATATAATTAAATTCTTTTCTCTTTCTAATTCATCTATTTTATTTAAATAATAATTTTTTGATTTTTTCTTAATAATATGAAGCACAATAAGAATTATTATTAAAGCAACTACATAATATGTTACTCCAATTAAAATATACGTAGTGTTACTCATATTCATACACTCCTAGTCTATATAAACATTTTAACACAATATTGGTTTAATTAACATAGTAAATTTTTAAAATTTATCCACATAAAAGTTGATTTTTTCGAAGTTTTTATATATAATTAACATGTACTTAAAAAAAGGTGCTTAAATGCTCCCATAGCGCAATTGGATAGAGCGTTAGACTACGGATCTAAAGGTTAGGGGTTCGACTCCCTTTGGGAGCACCATTTTTTTATTTTAAAAGTCCAATAAATAATTGACTAAGTACCTAGTTTATGGTATATTTATATTGTTCTTTTAAGAACACAACCGGGAAGTAGCACAGCTTGGTAGTGCACTAGTTTTGGGAACTAGGGGTCGCAGGTTCAAATCCTGTCTTCCCGACCATTTTAAGTATTTAACATCTAATCAGGTGTTTTTTTTATTATCCAAAAAAGAATCATGATTATTCATGATTCTTTTAATTTATATTTATTTGATATGGGTGCATAAAAGATCCATCACTAAATACATCTTTTTTAATAGATACACTATCATTTAAACTCACAACTGGTCTAACTGAAAATTTTTTGATAGCGATTGAATATACACCATCATATGTTACTTTTTGTACACTACCATTATCTCTAATATTATGCACAACAGATGCATATGTAGCAACACCAGCAGGAGATATAGACCACTGATTAATTGGATAATATAACCAGTCTCCATCTTTACATTCATTTTGATATTGAAATACAGATGTATTTAAACAAGCATTTCTATTATCACCGCCTACTGCATATGCATAATCAGAAACTGTTATTAAACCTACTTTTGCATTACTAGATGTTGTTCTTTCTACCGCATCATTACAATGTGCACCAGAAGCACACTGTTTTCCTGTATAATTTCCTCTTTCTCTTTCATATGCTAATGCTACAAAATATGTTCCTTCACTATCACTTACACTATTAGCACCAGTATACCAAGTACTTTCTTTAATCAAACCACGAGTTTGATCATTCTTTAAACCAGAAGTTGCAAAGTCACAAAACATATTTCCATTATTACCATTACAACCTGAATTATTCGAATTATAGTAATTATTATTTAAAGCATTATTCAATGTAGAAACAGACCATTCATTGGTACTTTCACCAGCGTTTACAGAACCAGGATTAGACCAGACATAGGTACCCAAAGATTCATCTTTAATAATCTTTAAATTACCATCAACGATACCTATTATTCTCCATGTTTCACAGATATTATCCTTTTGATTTTCATAATCATCACAATTAAAATAAATATAATTATTAGGTTTCTTACCTACATATCTTAAATTAGATGCATCATCATATGCTAAAGAAGTATAACCTATTTCACTTGTATCACTATCATCTGCCCCATTAGTTAAAGAAATAATATAATCTCTTAAATTATCAGTTAATGAACTAGCAGTCTTTTTATATAAAGCATATAACTTTGTATCACTAGTAAATGTATAAATCTTACCAGGTAAATAACTTGCTTCAGTAGCATTTTCATCTTGACTATATCCAATAAATGTATACCCTGATTTATATGGAATATTTTCATTAATTGCTACACTATTGCCTTCATATGCATAAGCACCAACAGAAGGCCCGTTAATTCCACCATTTAAATCATAAACTATAACTCTGGGATTATTATAAGCTATAGGAGTTAAATATATTTCATATATATTATTATATGAATCATAACTACCAACACTTAATATATCAGAATAAGATAAATCAACCCTATAATAATCATCTGGATATTCTCCTACTTTAGTATTCTTAGTTAAAACATTTAATCCATTTCCTATATGATAATATAAAGCAGCATAAGTAGTTCCACGTAAATGCGTTTTACTATAATTAAAATGTAAATTATATTTACTATCAACTATTTTTAAACCACCAGTTCTAAATTCTGATCCTGAATAACCACTTTCTAGATCATATGATAAATATAAATTATCACTTTTTTTAGATCCTCTACCATATAACTCCATTTGTTTAAACTTCCATCCACCAGTTATTTCCTCATATTCATTACCTCTATTATATAAATATATAGTATCAGTCCATACAGCATATAAAGTGGTATCTTTAATAAATGAATAATTATTACCTAAATAATATGTTGGTTCAGTAGCATTTCTATCTTCACTCCATCCAGCTAATACATAGCCATTTTTAAATGGAGAACTCATAGGCATTTCAAATTCTTTACCTCTAATTACTTCAATATCATCAGGTGCATAACTTCCACCATTAGCATCAAAAGTAATAGTAGCAGGTCTATATAAACTACTAATTATTACTATCTTACTATTAAAATCTTTTTCTGCTGCTTCAATATCAGAATCAGCATCTAACCATAATTTCAAATTATAAGTTTTTTCTTCATTCTTTTCCAATTTATCAGAATAGATATTTCTAGATGATATAGTATCTTCATTAATATAATCATCGACTTCTACTTTACTACTATATATAAAAGATTCTTCATCATTTAACATTATTCTAATATATTTATCATTTAAAGTAGAACCACTTAACTTTTCTAAATTAATATCATATTGTACAGTATTTTTACATACATTTTTAATTGTAAAAGTATATGGAGTTAATTGCATTCCTTCAGCTTCACTAATAGGTATAGCACTAGTTATACTAATATCATTACTACCAGTAAATGTTAATTTAAAACAATCACTAGCAGCAATGCCATTAGAATCTTGTGTTGTATTATAAACGAAGTAAGCATATGATAAACTAACAAAAATAGATAACAAAAGCACAACAAATATTATTAATAACTGCTTATTTTTTAATAATAATTTTATCACAATATGCTCACCTACCATCTACTTAAAATGCTACCACAAATATACTATTTATTCAATTAAATTGCATATAATTAATTAACTTTACACATTAAAAAATAGTGATTACTCACTATTTTTCTTTATTTTTATTTATAGCATATGATGGTCTTAATATTCTAACTAATTCATTTTTTACTTCTGCTATAGAAGAATCTTTAAATTGAGCAGCACCAGAAGATGAGTTTCCACCACCACCAAGTTCACCCATAATAGCACTAATATTAATACCATTCTTAGAACGTCCTGAAATAGATACTTCGCCAGTGTCCAATTTACCAATAACAAATGAAGCATCGCAATCAGTTCTTAATGCACTATCTGCGGCCTTTGCAATTTGTGGTTGAGCATATTCATCATCTTCATCAGCAGCAACAATTGCTATTTTCCATTTTAAACATTCTACACGCTCTAATAACTTATGAACAATCCTTAAATTTTCAATAGTATCAGCAAACATATCACCTACAACTTCTGGGTCAGCCTTACATTCTTTTTTTAAAT
>CAMOFW010000019.1 GCA_946613765.1 uncultured Mycoplasmatota bacterium | reverse complement strand
ATTATATGTTAATTGGGTAGATAATGTAGGACCTGTTATAGAATTTGCAATGTATAATGGAAGTACAAAAATAAATAAAGAAAATAATTATGTTGAAGACAATGAAAGTAGAAATAATTTAAAATCAATTGGCTTTGCTCCAGAATTATGGTTTAAGGTTACTGATAGTGGAAGTGGTGTTAGTGGTAAGCCAAAAATGTCATATAATAAGGCTGGTTTAAGTAATACATCATTTACAACAAATGTTTTTGGAAGTAGTGAATTGACATTGGATAATAATGGAATAGGTACTCATCAAATTAATTCAGATGGGTATAGATATATAAAATTACATGCTTGTGATAATTTGAATAATTGTACAGATAAAGATGTATATTTTAAATATGATAATAAACCTCCAGTAATTACACTTACTCCATATGTTAATGGTTCTGTAAATAATAATAGTAACTATTTTGTAACTGTAAATAGTACTAATGGAAACCCCAGCGTTGACTATAGTAATTTAGTTTGGTTTAGGGACAATGGGGTCGAGTTAAAATGGGAAGTATCTGATGATTTAAGTGATTTGGAGACGAAAAGTGATAATAGCGCTTATGTAACTTATATGCGATATAACTATACTGATAAATCATCATTTGATGGTAATAATAGTAATTTCTTTAATGATGCACCTGGCTTGGAATTCTATTCATCAGATAAAAATTCAAGATTGTTTTCTAAAGAAATTTATTCTGATGGGGCAAGGCGAATTCAAATTAAAGCGTGTGATGAACTTGGTAATTGTGGTTATATTGATGTATATTTTAAAAGAGATTTTACACCTCCAACTTGTGATATTGTAATAAATGATAATAGTACTGCCTTAGTAGGCAAATATAATGATACGGTTGGAGAAATTGCCAATTATTATTGGGTGTCATCAGGTGATAAAAACAGTACTTTGACTGTTAATTCAACAGGAACTAAGACTTTTACTGTTGTTGATAAAGCAGGCAATAGTACAACTTGTACAAGCAGTAGTATAAGCAATGCTTCATCTTATACTGTTTCAAAAAAAACATGTAGTACAAAGGCTACTTGTCCAAGTGGATATTCTAATTCTGGCTCTTATTGTTATAAAACAGTAAGTGCTACACGAGTATATTATTGTGATTGTTTACGATATGGCGTATCTGGTAATAAAAGAGGTTGGTGTGCGCCTTATGGATCAATTGAATTTAATAAAGAACATTGTGGAAGAAGCCCAAGGTATTTATGTAGTTCTGGTGGTTATAACCCTAATGATGGCTTTTGTTACTTCAAGGCAGATAAAGTTTGTTCACAAGGAAGTTTATCTGGAGATTATTGTTATTTGTATAATCAGTCAAGTTGTCCAAGCGGATGGTCTTCATATACGACATCAAGTTCTACATATTATACATGTCCTTCTGGATATGGACTTATTAATGGTAAATATTGTTATCAACAGTAATTATTATTAAATAATTTGTTAAAAAATAAAATATGTGTAAAGTTGTAAAAACTATTTGTGAAAATATTTACAAATAGTTTTTTTTGTGATAAATTATAA
This sequence comes from uncultured Mycoplasmatota bacterium, assembly GCA_946613765.1. GTDB lineage: Bacteria > Bacillota_I > Bacilli_A > RF39 > UBA660 > RUG12834. Next base: position 10,021 of record CAMOFW010000019.1, on the reverse strand, counting down.
TTGCAAGTGGTGAAGAGTGGTAGAAAGTGGGGGATAAAATGTTAATTGGAGAATATCATCATAATATTGATGAAAAGGGAAGATTAATTATTCCTTCAAAATTTAGGGAAGAGATTGGTAATAGTTTTGTAGTAACAAAAGGACTTGATGGATGTTTATTTGTTTATTCTTTAGTGGAATGGGAAAAAATAGTTTCTAAACTTAAAAAATTACCATTTACTAAAAAGGATGCTAGAACTTTTACAAGATTTTTCTTAGCTAGTGCCACTGCAACAGAATTCGATAAACAAGGTAGAATTAATCTTGTAAACTCTTTAATTGAATATGCAAATCTAAAAAAAGAATGTGTGGTCATTGGGGTAAATGATCGTCTAGAAATTTGGTCATTAGATAAATATAATAATCTAATGGAAGATAACTTGGAACAACTAGATGAAATAGCTGAACATTTATTTGATGGGGATTTGGATGAAGCATAAGAGTGTATTACTTAAGGAAAGTATAGATTTTCTTAATATTAAGGAAGATGGAGTTTATGTAGATGCTACTTTGGGATTCGGAGGACATAGTTTAGAAATCTTGAAAAGAATTAATAAGGGGTTTCTTTTCGCTTTTGATCAAGATAGTGAAGCTATTCTTTATAGTAGTGAAAGATTAAAAGATTTTAATAATTTTAAAATTATTAAAAGTAATTTTGCTAATATGAAGGAATGCTTAACTAAAGAAAATATAAGTAAAGTTGATGGAATACTTTTTGATATTGGAGTGTCCAGTATGCAACTTGATGAAGATTATCGTGGATTTAGTTATCAAAAAGATGCTAAATTAGATATGAGAATGGATACTGATAGTAGTTTATCAGCTTATGAAGTAGTTAATAATTATTCTTATCATGAATTAGCTAGAATACTTAGAGAATATGGTGAAGAAAAATATGCTAATAGTATAGCTAATAATATTGTTAAGAGTAGAGAAATAAAAAAAATAGAAACTACTTTTGAATTAGTTGAAATAATTAAGAAGAGTATGCCATATAAGGCACAAAGAGATGGACATCCTGCTAGAAAAACATTTCAAGCTATTAGAATAGAAGTTAATCATGAATTAGATGTTCTTGAAGTAGCGTTGGAACAAGCAATAGATTTACTTAAAGTTGGTGGAAGACTTTGTGTTATTACTTTTCATTCTTTAGAAGATAGAATAGTAAAGAATATGTTTAAGAAATATAGTGAAGCCCCAAGTAAATTTGCTAAGCTTCCTTATGTTCCAGATGAATATTTACCTAAGGTAAAAATTATTAGTAAAGGTATAACTGCTAATGATATGGAATTAGAAGAAAATAATAGAGCTAGGAGTGCTAGACTTAGAGTAATTGAAAAAATAAAGGACTGATGTTATGAAAAAGAAGAAAAAGGTTAACAAAAAAAATAGAAGTGAAAAAAGATTGTATAGATTCTTTGTAATTATTACAGTATTTTTGGTATTAGGAATTATTTATAGTAGAGCAACACTTAGTAAAATTAATTTGGAAATACAGGAGTTAAGTGATATAATAAAAGAAGAAAGTGATGATAATCAAAGCTTAGCTATGAAAATTAATGAGATGGTTTCTTTAGATAAGATAAGAGAAGTTAGTAATGAAATGGGACTTTCTTATAATAATAAGAATATTAAATCTGTATTAGAATAGGTGATAATTATGAAAGGCAATAAGTTAAATACAAATAAGCTTAAGATAAGTAAATTTGTGTATGTTATTGTCTTTTTTTTGTTTGTTATATTTGGTGTATCTTTGGGATATAGATGTTTAGTTGATTATGAGGCTACGCCTGGAGTAAGTATAAGTGAATTTATTAATAATAGGAATACTGTTGAAGAAGTATTATTACCTGAAAGAGGAACAATATATGATGTTAATGGTAATGCTTTAGCACAAGATGTTTCTAGTTATACTTTAATTGCTTATTTAAATAAGAGTAGAACTACTGATGAAAGTAAGCCACGTCATGTAGTAGATAAAGAGAAGACTGCTAAAGAATTAGCTAAATATATAGATACTAGTTATGAAAGAATATTAGAACTATTAAATAAGGATGCTTATCAAGTAGAATTTGGAACTGGTGGGAAAAATTTGAGTCAATTAGAGATGGAAAAAATTAGAGATCTTAACTTACCAGGAATAGATTTTATTAAGAGTACAAAGAGATATTATCCTAATGGGGATTTTGCTTCTTATTTAGTTGGCTATACTAAGAATAAGGAACTAGATGATGGAAATACTTATATGGTTGGAGAACTTGGAATTGAAGGATATTATAATAAAGAACTTACAGGAACTAGTGGATATATTACTTATGAGAAAGATGGTAGAGGTAATAGAATAGCTAATTCAAATGAGTATAGAGAGGATGCTATAGATGGAGATGATGTTTATTTAACCATAGATAGCAATATTCAACTATTCATAGAAAATGCTGTTAAGGCGAGTCAAAGCAAAAGTAAGGCAGAATGGATAGTCATGGGTGTAATGGATGCAAAAAGTGGAGCTATTTTAGGATATTCATCTACACCTTCATATGATCCTAATATTAGAAATTTAACTAATTATATGGATCCTCTTGTAAGTTATACTTATGAACCTGGAAGTACAATGAAAACATTTAGTTATATGTGTGCAATTGATAGTGGAAAGTATAATGGTAGTGATACATTTATGTCTGGTTCTAAAACTTATGTATCAGCACGTGATAAAAATGATACTGTTACAATAAAAGACTGGAATGATGGTAAAGGTTGGGGAAAAATATCTTATGATTTTGGATTCGCAATGTCATCTAATATTGGGGTTGCTAATATTCTTGAAAATGTTATTTCAAAAAAAGAGTTAAAAGCTTGTTATGATAAATATGGTTTTGGTAAAGTTACTGGTATTACTTTGAATAATGAACTTGGTGGTGATATATCGTTTACTTACGATGTTGAAGCTGCAACAGCTGGATATGGACAAGGTATTATGGTAACGCCTATACAAATGTTACAAGGTTTAACAATTGTTGCTAATGATGGAGTAATGGTTAAGCCATATGTTGTTTCTAAAATAGTTAATAGTAGTGGAAAAACGGTATTAGAAAATAAGCGTGAAGAAATAGATACTGTGGTAAGTAACGCTACTGTTAAAAAAATTAAGGAACTTCTTAGAAGTGTTATTTCAGATGATATTACAACTGGAACAGGTTATGCTTATAAAATGGAAGGTTATGATTTGATTGGTAAAACAGGTACAGCTTCTATTTTTGAAAAGGGTAAATATTTGACAGGTGATGGTAATTATATTTATTCATTTTCAGGATTATATCCTGGAGATAATCCTGAAATAATTATTTATATGGCAATTAAAAAGCCTAAAGATGGTAGTAATTATATAGCACCTGCTGTTAAGGAAGTATTAGTTAATACATCTAAGTATTTAAGTATTGAAGAAAAGGTTAATGAAAACAAAAATATTTTATTAAATGATTATTCAAATAAAATAGTGACAGATGTAGAAAAAGAACTTAAGAATGCTGGTATTAAAGTTATTACTTTAGGGACTGGTAAGAAGATTATTAATCAATATCCAAACGATGGGATAATTGTATATGAGAATGGACTTGTAGTATTACTTACTAATGATTATGATAAGACAATGATTGATTTTAGTGGATTATCTTATAAGGAAGTTAAAGAAGTATTAAATTTAATGAATGTGGAATATGAACTTGAAGGATATGGTTATGCTTATTCTCAAAATATAGAAAAAGGAAGTAAAATTGATAAGAAAGTAACTGTTAAATTTAAAGGATTATATTAGAATTTGACAAATAAAAGTTTTTATGTTAGTATTTTTACCTGAGCGGAGATGACAATAAAATATGGTTATATATAAGGTTTCTCTTAAAGGTAATTATGAAGATAATCGTTTAGTTTATGATAATATGAAATTAATGGCATATTTGGTATATGATGCATTAATGGATTATGAATATGAAAGTGATAAAGATATCTTGTTTAAAGATGGTGTTACTACGAATGAACTATATGATGGCTTTAGTAATCATATTAATAAATATGAATTTGAACATGAAGAATCTACTAGTGGAGAGTATGAACCTTTTATGATAAGTAATACTTCTTTTGGCTTTACAGTTAATGATGGAAGTATAAATAAAGAGCAAATAGTATTTTTTGTTAATGAAATAAAAAAACTTATTCAAGTTGATTATGAGTTTAGTGTTGAAGAATTTAAGTCTTTAAATGATTTGGATAGGATTTCTATGATTAATAGTTTTTATGGAAAAAGGAATATATATGTAAAAACTAGATCTAGGGAAATGGTGGTTTAACTTTATAGAAATAGAAGAGTTTATCTTCTATTTTTTTTTAATATTTGATATAATAGATTTGTTAGAAAGGTGGATATTATGGAAAAAGCAAAGGTTTATTTTAGTAAAGAAATTACAGCAGATAGTTTAATTAAAATTTATGAATGTTTAGGAGTTAAACTTAATGGAAAAGTAGGTGTTAAGGTTTCAACTGGGGAAAAAGGTTCTAGGGGATATTTAAAAGCAGATTTAATTGGCCCATTGGTAAAAAAATTAAATGGAACAATTATTGAATGTAATACGGCATATCCTGGAGCTAGAAATACAGTAGAAGAGCATTTGGAAGTTGCACGTGAACATGGGTTTACATCGTTTGCAGAAGTTGATATTATGGATAGTGATGGAGAATTTAAAATTCCTGTTAAAAATGGTAAACATTTAAAATATGATATTGTTGGAAATAGTTTTAAAAAATATGATAGTATAGTTAATTTAGCCCATGGTAAGGGTCATGCAATGGGTGGATTTGGTGCTAATTTAAAAAATCAATCAATTGGTATAGCTTCTAGAAATGGAAAAGCATATATTCATTCTTGTGGTCAAACTGAAGATCCTAATCTTTGTTGGAATGCTAAATATGAACAAAAGGATTTTATTGAATCAATGGCAGAAGCAGCTAAAGCAGTTAGTGATTATTTAAATGATAATAATAAACAAATTGTCTATATTACAGTAATGAATTTTTTATCTGTTGATTGTGATTGTGATGAAAATCAAACTGATCCAGTTATGAAGGATATGGGTATTATAGCATCACTTGATCCAGTTGCTAATGATCAAGCATTTATTGATATGATTTGGAATAGTACTGATAGTGGAGCTAAGAAATTACAAGAGAGAGTAGATAGACAAGTTGGAAGACATATAACTGAGTATGCTTGTAAATTAGGACTTGGTACTACAGAATATGAACTTATAGAGATATAATTGGTGGGAAGATGATATATCCTAATTTTTTAAAGAAGAATGGTTGTATTGGAGTACCAGCTCCTTCTGGTGGTGCAAGTAGTGATGATAAGAAGCATAGATTTAATAATGCAATTAAAAGATTTCAAGATATGAATTATAATTTAGTAGTGCCTTTAAATATATTTAATTCTAATCGTGGTAGAAGTGCTAGTGAAAAGATAAGAGCTAATGAAATAAATTCGATGTTTAAAAATAAAGATATTGATATTATTTTATGTGCGGCTGGTGGAGACTTTTTAGTAGAAATACTTCCGTATGTTGATTTTAATTTGCTTTTAGATAATCCAAAGTATGTTTTAGGGTTTTCTGATCCTACAGGACTATTGTATACTATTACTACTAAATATGATATTGCAACAATATATGGACATAATTTTAGTTCTTTTGGGGCTAGTATACTTCATAAAAGTGAAGAAGATTTTTTAGAAATAATTCATGGTAATTTAATTACACAACATAGTTATGATATGTATGAAGGGGAATATAAAAAAAGAATAACAGGACTTGAAGGATATAATTTAACTGATAAAGTTTATTGGATGACTTTAGATAATAAAAAAGCATCAGTTAATGGAAGAATTATTGGAGGATGTTTTGATATAATATTAGAACTTGCTGGAACTAAGTATGATGGAATGAATAATTTTAATGAAAAGTATAAAGATGATGGAATTATATGGTATTTTGATAATTGTGAAATAAGTATGGAAGGTGTTATTAGAGGACTATGGAAGTTAAATGAACTTGGTTATTTTAAATATACTAAGGGTATTATTTTTGGAAGGTTTGGAACTAATACTACTTGTTATGATTATGATGTTAAGAGTTGTTTAATGGATAGTGTTATTAGTAAATTAAATATTCCAATTATATATGATGCTGATATTTCACATAAAGGACCATCTTTTACAATTATTAATGGGAGTATAGCTGATATTAATGTTGAAGATGGTAAGGGTACAATAAAATTTAATCTTGATTAAAAAAGCAATTGTTATTAATTGCTTTTTGTGTTATTATATATGCTGTAAATTTTGGGGTGGTATTATGAAAATTAATGTTAAAGTGGTTAGAGGTTTGAGTAATAATGATATTTATGAAGTATTATTGTCAATTATTAATAGTTATTATAATAAATATGATTATTTGGATTTATCAAAGGAATATATAGATAGTATTATTCTTCAAGAATTAGAAAAATCAAAGTATGAGTGTGATATTGATGATGATTATTATGCTTATATTAATGTTGTATTAAATAATATATTTTTAAATGAAGTAAGTAAAATAATTAATGATAATACAAAATCTTTTGATTTAATTAATAAATATATTAATTTGAAGTTAAGTGATATTAATAATTTTGGAGATGCTTTTAATTGTTTAAGGGATTTAATTAGTTTTTTTTCACAATTAGATTTTGTTCCTGAACCAGATTTATTATTTAGTTTAATTAATAATAATAATAAATTATCTATGATGTTAAAACTGATAGTAGATAGATATATAGTTGAAATTAAAAATGGTAAATTAAATAATATTTTTAAAGATATAGTTTTAATTTCAATAATTGAGTGTTATTGTGAACTATGTGGAATAGAAATAAAAACTAAAGAAGAAAAAGTAATAGATAATTATGAAGAAGAGAATTATGTTTTAAGTGATATTTTTAACATGTATTTAAGAGAAATTAATAAAATACCATTATTAAGAGGTGATGAATTAATAGAATTGGCTCAGAAGGTACGTGATGGAAATAGCTATGCTAAAAAAGAATTTATTAGTAGAAATTTAAGATTAGTTGTTAGTGTTGCTAAATACTATACTGGAAGAGGACTATCTTTGGAAGATTTAGTTCAAGAAGGTAATATTGGCTTAATGAAAGCCGTAGAAAAATTTGATTTGAGTAAAGGATATAAGTTTTCTACATATGCTGTTTGGTGGATAAGACAGGCTATAACAAGAGCTATTGCTGATTGTGGAAGAAATATAAGAATACCGGTAAATATGCAAAGTGAATTAGTAAAGTTTTCAAGGATATGTCAAGCATTAGAACAAAGGTTAGGACGTGTGCCAACTGTAATTGAAATTGCTAATGAAGTTGGAATATCTGTAGATGAAGTAATTGAGTTTTATAGAATTCAAGAAGATACTTTAAGTCTTAATGTTTCAATTAATGAAGATAAAGAGTCTGAAATGATAGATCTTATTCCTTCTTCACAAGATGCTGTTGATAAGACAATTGATTTTACTACTTTACCTGTAGTTATTAAAGGAATATTTAATGATAGTAGTCTTACTGATAGAGAAAAGAATGTTTTAAGTTTAAGATATGGAATTGAGGATGGAAAATATAGAGCTTTAGAAGAAGTAGGTGAAATACTTGGAATAACTCGTGAAAGAGTTAGACAGATAGAATTAGAAGCATTAACAGTACTTAGATCTCCTAAATACGTTAGAAGAGTTATGGAATATTCTGATAATCCTGATACAGTAATTGCTAGAACTACTAAATTGGCTATGGATAGTAGGAGAAAAAAGAAAGCTAAAAGAGCTAAAGATAAAGCAAGAATTAAAAATAAAAGAGTAATTAAAAAAAATAATAATGGTAATACTATAATAGTAAAAAAACCTACGATGAGAGAATTACTTGTTAAATTTTATTTGTATTTTATACAATTTATTGAATTTGATGATGAAAGTTTAGCTAGAGAAGAAATTAATGATGCATTTAATATGTTACCGATATATGATAGAGGAATAGTTAAAAGAATATATGGGGATAATTTAGATAAGTTATATTCAACAGATAATATTTCTAAGAAAGAAGAAGAATATTATATTTCAATAATTGTTCCTAAAATAAAGAATTATTTAGTTAATAATTATAGTAATAATAATGATAATAGGAAAATTCTAAAAAAAGTTAAATAGTAGAAATGACTACTATTTCTTTTTGTGCTATAATATTAATAGTGTGAGGGATATATATGAATGTATTAATAGTTGGTGGAAGTAGTGATATAGGTATTAGTTTAGCTAAGTATTTAGTATCTTTAGGGTATAATGTTATAAGTACTTATAATAAACATGAATTTGTAGAAGAAAATATTGATATAATTAAATGTGATATTAAAATGGAACAAGATATAGAATATACTATTAAATATGGTATTAAAAAGTATGGAAGGATAGATATTTTAATTAATTTAGCTGCTATAAGTATGGATAATAGTTTTTTAAATAAAACTAAAGAAGAATTTATGAATGTACTTGAAGTTAATTTAGTGGGTACTTTTTTATGTAATCAGATATATTCTAGATATATAGATGATGGAATGATTATTAATGTTAGTAGTACTGATGGAATAGATACTTATAGTGAATATAGTATAGATTATTCTGCTAGTAAAGCGGGAATTATTAATATTAGTAAGAGTATTAGTAATTGTACTAGAAATAAAATATTATGTATATGTCCTAATTGGATAGATTCTGATAGTACTAATAATATGAATAAGGAATACCTAGATAGTGAACTTAAGAGAATAGGACAAGATAGATTAATTAGTATATCTGAATTATGTAGTGGTATTTATAAAATAATTAATATGGATAATGATAGTGGAGATATTTATAGAATAGATATAAGGGATGGTAAGTTATGGATAGGAAAAGTGTAATAGAATATATTTATAATGCTGATGAGAAGTTAAGAGATGAATTTAAGAAATATGAACATATTAGTTTTTTAAATAGTATGAAAGTTCTTAATGCATTTCATGAAAATAAAGTTAGTGAGAGTCATTTATATGGTACTACAGGATATGGATATAATGATAGTGGTAGAGATGTAGTTGAGAGTGTATATGCGAATGTTTTTAAGTGTGAAGATGCTCTTGTTAGAACACAACTTATATCTGGAACACATGGGCTTACGGTAGCAATGGCGGCTTGTTTAAGACCAGGAGATATAATGTTATCTATTAGTGGAAAACCATATGATACTTTGGATGAAGTAATTGGTATTAAGGAAAACAAAAGTAGTTTAATTAGTTATGGAGTAAAATATCAACAAGTTGATTTAGTAGATAATGATTTTGATAAAGATAAAATATATAGTGCACTTCTTAGAAATAAGGTTAAAATGGTTACTATTCAAAGAAGTAAAGGATATTCAACAAGAGAGAGTATTTCTATTGAAAAGATAGAAAAAATTATTAAAGAAATTAGAAAGATAGATAAAAATGTTATTATTATGGTTGATAATTGCTACTGCGAATTTGTTGATTATAAGGAACCTACAGAAGTTGGGGCTGATTTAGTAGTAGGTAGTTTAATTAAGAATTTAGGAGCAGGAATGGCTACGAATGGGGCTTATATTTGTGGTAGGCATGATTTGGTAGAACTTTGCGCTGAAAGATTGAATGTTCCAGGACAAGGAAAAGAAGTTGGTCCAAGTGGAAATGCTAATAGAATGTTTTTACTTGGTTTATATATGGCTCCACAAGTTGTTTTAAGTAGTATTAAGACAGCAATTCTTCTTAGTTATGTAATGGAGAAACTTGGTTATGAAGTAAGTCCTAAATATAATGATAAGAGAGTAGATATTGTACAAAATATTATTTTTA
>CAMOFW010000018.1 GCA_946613765.1 uncultured Mycoplasmatota bacterium | reverse complement strand
TATTATGATAAAACACCTCCAATTATTAGTCCTAAAGTTAATCCATTAGGTAGAAATAATCAAAATTATAATACATTAGATAATATTAATTATAGTGATCCAGATAGTGGAATTAAGAGTGTTTATTGCAATCCTGCTAATACAAGCGAAAGAGGAAATAAGGGTACATATGATGTTAATTGTACAGCTATAGATAATGTTGGAAATTCTGCATCTACTGTGTATAGAATACAACATCAATTTGATGTAGGACCAACTTATATGTCTAGTGCAAGTTTATGTGGTACACATAGAGCGTGTGATAGTTGTAGTGGATGTTGTGCTAATGGAACAAGTGGTTGGAACTGTACTTGTGGTCCTGGCCAGACTGATACAATAAATTGTCCTGGAAGTTGTTGGCATTATCAAGGTTGTGATCCATGTCAAGAACCATGTAATTGCCGCGATGAAGCAAATAGTTGTAATGTTTATGTATGTCCTAATGGTACTCATCATTCTGATGGTGGTGCATATTCAACTTGGGATAGAACATGTTATTACTAGGTGGTATATTATGAGTGAATTTAATAAAAAATATATTAAAATATCTATTATCTTATTTGTTATTTGTTTTATTTTTATTGTTGGTATGTATGTTTATGCTAGTTTTTTTAGAAAAATAGATACTGGTGTAGAAGAGAGTAGTAAACTTAAATATTATACTTGCTATAGATCAAAAGAAAGACAAGAAACATGTAATGGTGTTTCTTGTCTATATAGTAGTTATTATAAATTTTATATTGTTGAAAATGAGGAAGGACCTCAAGGTATTAGTGGTAAAAGATATAAAGCATATAAATTTAATAAAGATGATGTTGGAAAGTTTGATATTAATACTTTTAAGGGTGAAAATCAAAAGTATGAATATGATGAAAATAATTATACTTATTATGTATATGATGATACTTTAATAGAGTATAAACATGATGATGCATTCTCAATAGATAAACAATTAGAATATTTAAAAGAAGTAGGATTTAGCAATTGTGAAATCTCAGAAGAATAATAAAATAATAGTAATATTAATTGTATTACTATTGTTAGTTATTGGAATAGTTACTTTGGTTCTTAGTACAAATAGTGAAGATTATAAAATACCAGTAATTAAAATAACACTAAACGGAACTGATTTAAATACTATTATTAATAATTCAAAAAATATAAAATATTCTAATAATAATTTTAAATATTATGATAATAAATTGAAATTGAATGAAAAAATAACTATTAAAGGAAGAGGAAATACTACGTGGATGTGGCCTAAAAAACCTTTTCAAATAACATTCAATAAAGATGTTAATTTATTTAATAGAGGTAATGCTAATAAGTATGTATTATTAGGTAATTATGCAGATCCAAGTTTACTTAGAAATCATATAGCTTTTTATATGGCTGATATTTTAAAAATGGATTTTTCTTTAATAGGCAAGAATGTTGATTTATATATTGATAATGATTATCAAGGTGTATATTATTTAACTAATAAAGTTGAAATTAGTGAATCATCAGTAAATTTAAAAAGTGATGATGCTATACTAATTGAGTTAGATAATATTTATTATAAAGATGAAGAATATATAGTTAGTGATATTTATCAAGATCATTTAGTAGTTAAAGATGTTAAAAATAAAAATAATAAAGAAGAATTGTTTAAAAACTTTATGATTAAGTATAAACGATTAGAAGAGGCTACAAAGAATAAGAATTTTGATGAAATAAAAAGTATTATAGATGTTGATTCTCTTGCAAAAGAATTTATTATTTATCAATTAACTATGAATGGTGATGCTTTTAGAACATCTAGTTTTATGTATATGGATGGTAAAGATGATTCTATTCATTTTGGACCTATATGGGATTTTGATAGAGCGTATTCTAATCCTATTAGTAAGAGTTTAGATAATGTAGTTGATAAAGAATTTGACTTTAAAGCAGATGATGCTAAAACATATAATCAATATTCTATGATGTTTTGGGAAATAACTGAGATGGATGAATTTAAAAAAATATGTGGAGAAATATATTCTAAGTATATGAATAATAAAATAGATGATATAGTAGGGGAAATTAATAGAAAATATAAACTATTAAAGGAATCTGCTGATAAAAGCATAGAAAAGTGGTCATATTTAAACGATTATGATTATTATGTTAAAGAGTTAAAGACAGCGGTAATTAACTATTATAACACTGCTACTCGTGTTTTTATGGGTATATAAAAAATCTGATATTACTCAGATTTTTTTGTTATTTTATCAACTATTTTATCAGCACCCATACTTTCCATTGCTCTTAATACTTCAATTGGTATAGCAAAGATTACTGTATTTGATTGATCTGAAGATAAATCATTTAATGTTGCTAAAGTTCTTAAATGTAGTGCTCCAGGAGCAGCTGACATAGTTCTAGCAGCTTCAGCTAAGTTATTAGAAGCTTCAACTTCACCTTTAGCTTTAGTGATAACTGCATCTTTTTCTCTTTCTGCTTCAGCAACTTTAGCAATAACTCTCTTCATTTCTTCTGGAAGTGAAATATCTTTTAATTCTACATTTTCAACTTTTAATCCCCAAGGGTCAGTTGCTTTATCAATAACTTGACAAATGTTTGCAGAAATCTTTTCTCTTTCAGATAATAACTCATCTAAAGATGTAGCACCAACTGCATTACGCATAGTAGTTTGTGCAAGTTGTTCTGCTGCATAAATGAAGTCTTCAACTTCAAGAATAGCTTTAGATGCATCAAATACATGGAAATATAATACTGCATTAATTTTAATTGATACATTATCTTTAGTTATTGCTTCTTGTTCAGGAACGTCAATAACTTTAGTTCTTATATCTACTTTTCTATAAGATTCAATAATAGGTAATACTATATTTAAACCAGGATTCATTATTTTAACAAATTTACCTAATCTAAATTTAATACCTCTTTCATATTGATTGACTTGTCTTAATGATATAAGAACAATAAAGATAATAAAACCTATAATATATCCCATAATAAACTCCTTTCTATATTAATTATATCAAAAAAAGTCTTACTTTGAAGACTTTTTGTTATATATATATTTATTTACTTCTTTTTTCTTTAATATATTACTATTTATAATGAAATATATTCCAAATAGAATAGAGATAGAAGCAGTAATATATTCATATATCTTATCTACTTGATAATATATATTAAATAAAATGTATAATAAACCAAACATTATTAAAAGTACACCAATTATTTTTGCTCTTTTAAAATGCATGTTCTTAATCTTACCAATGTCCGAATTATCGAAGTTTTCTACATCTTTTTTGTTGACTTTAATTTTCATATTTTCACGTCCTTGAATAGATTATATCAAAAAATTTAAAAAAATGATAAAAAACTATTGCAAAATTGTGAAATTTTTAGTACAATTTAATAGTCCATTACAAATGGAGCTGTAGCTCAGCTGGTTAGAGCGCACGCCTGATAAGCGTGAGGTCGGAGGTTCAAGTCCCCCCAGCTCCACCAGATTTTATGGCCCGTTGGTGAAGCGGTTAACACATATGCCTTTCACGCATACATTCGTGGGTTCAAATCCCGCACGGGTCACCATTTTGTAAATAAAGTCCGAGAGGACTTTTTTATTTTTATTAAATATATAACAATAAAAAAATCTATTAGATTAACTAATAGATTAATATACTTAATAATGGCGGAGCAGGAGAGATTTGAACTCTCGCGCCAGTTTCCCGACCTATACCCTTAGCAGGGGCACCTCTTCGACCACTTGAGTACTGCTCCATTAACCAAGTACAAATTAATTTTATAATAAATTAGGATTATAGTCAACCATTTTATTCTTGTTTACATAAATTTATATAAGAAAAAAGCTATTTATTAAAATAGCTTTTTATAATACAACATCTGATAAGTTTTTAATAAATGTTCTTGTTATGTTTATATAGTCTTCATTGTTTTTTACTTCTTCATCACTTAATACTTTCATTGTATTAACTGTTACGATTTGTGCTTTATGATTTTTAACTAAATCATCAACTTTATCATTTGTTTTACCATCAAGTGAGAATATATATTTATATGTTTCACTATCAAAGTTTGCTTTTAATTGATTTGTATAGTTTTTAGAATCTTCTAGAGATATAACATTAAATCCATAGTTTTCTAAATATTTTAAACTGTTTTGAGCAACTATTATAGTATTCTTACTCTTTTGTGCTGATGAAGAAGCAATTGTTCTCATTTCAGCATCTATTAAACTTAATTCTTCTTGTAATTTTTTATAATTTTTTTCAATTTCATCTTTAATATAATTGTTATCAATATAGTCTATTAAATTATTTTTTAGGGTAGTAGCTAACATTAAATAGTTATTTGGACTTAACCATAGTTCTGATGAATCATCATCACCATATTCATTTTTAAGGCCATATGCTACATCTATTATTTTTAATTCTCTATTAATATTAATTAATTTTCTTGCAACTTGTTTTTCATTTGATAAACCATTATAGATAAATAAAGTACCATTTGAAAAATCATTTAATTGTTTATCAGTAAATTCATAATTATCAATATCTACACCAGTAGGATAGATACTATTAATTGTTGAATAGTTACCATATAATCTTTCAATAATATAATTAATTGGATATATAGTAGTATAAATATCTATATTCTCCATATCATCTCTTTTTATACAACTTGTAGATAGCATTAATACTAATCCCATTAAAAATAACCCTTTAAATATTCTTTTCATAATAATCTCCTTTACTTTACTGGATCATATCCATATTTTCCTTTTGGATGACACCTTAATATTCTTTTAATTCCTAATCTTAAACCTTTAAATGCACCATATTTTTCAATAGCAATTTTTGTGTATTCACTACATGTTGGAGTAAATCTACACATTGAGTGACTATGAAGTGGTGTTACTTGATAAAGTTTAATTAAAAATATAAATATTCTTTTTATAACTATCACCTTAAATAATTTTACTATATTTTTTGAATAATGTAAAATAATTTGTTATAATGAATAAGGTGATTATCATGGATTTCTTAAAAAAATATGAAATAGAATTAGAAAATAAAGATTTATTATTAGAAGCTTTAACTCATAGTAGTTATTCTAATGAACATAGTTGTAATAATTATGAGAGATTAGAATACTTAGGAGATGCTGTTTTAGAGTTAATAGTTAGTGATTATTTATTTAATAATGAAACTATTAATGAAGGCTCTATGACTAAGAAAAGAGCTTCATATGTATGTGAAGAAGCTTTAGCAACATATTCTAAAGAAGTAGGATTTATTCCTTTTATTAGAGTTGGTCATGGACAATTAGATAATATTAACGATACTATTGTTGCTGATATATTTGAAGCTATATTAGGTGTTATTTATTTAGAAAAGGGATTTGAAGTAGCTAAAAAGTATATTAATGAAGTAGTTATTCCTCATATAAAAAGAGGAGATGTGTTTTTAACTGATTATAAGAGTGCTTTACAAGAAAGTATTCAAACTGATAAGAAGACATTAGAATATGTACTTATTAGTGAAAGTGGTCCTGCTCATGATAAGACTTATGTTGTTGAAGTTAGAATTGATGATATGATTTTTGGCAAGGGTACTGGTAAGTCTAAAAAAGAAGCAGAACAAAATGCTGCTAAGGACGCATTTAAAAAGAGAGCAAAGTAGGTGAACAACGAATGTATTTAAAGAAGATATGTGCTCATGGCTTTAAGTCTTTTGCAGATAATATTGCAATTGAAATAAAGGGTGGCATTACTGGTATAGTAGGTCCTAATGGTTCAGGTAAGTCTAATGTTGTAGATGCTATACGTTGGGTTTTAGGTGAGCAATCTCTAAAATCGCTTCGTGGTGGAGATAACATGACTGATGTTATTTTTAATGGTAGTGAAACAAGAAGTGCTGCAACACGTGCTAGTGTATCACTTACATTTGATAATTCTGATCATTATTTAAATAGTGAATTTAATGAAATTGAAATTAAAAGAATATTATATAAAACTGGTGAAAATGAATATTTTATAAATAATTCTAAAGTAAGACTTAAAGATATTTTAGAATTATTTATAGATAGTGGTGCTTCATCAAAATCATTTAATATAGTATCTCAAGGAACTGTTACTGATATTATTAATTCTAAAGCTAGTGATCGAAGAGTTATTTTTGAAGGTGCTGCTGGGGTATTAAAATATAAGAAAAGAAAAGAAGATACTCTAAAGAAATTAGCTAAAACTAATGATAATTTAGAGAAAGTTAATCTTTTAATTAATGAACTTGAAACAAGAGTTGAACCTTTAAAGGAACAAGCTTTTGTTGCTAAAAAGTATTTAGATTTAAAAGATGAATTAGAAACAAATGAAATATCTTTAATTGCTAAAGATTTACAAGATTTAAATAAAACAGTTAAAGAATTAAATGAAAAGAAAAATGATATTGAAAAAGAAATAGAAAATATTAATTTAACTAATTCTACTGATATATCTAAATTAGAAAAATTAAAATTAGAAAAGATTAATTTAGATGAATCTTATAATCAAAAGAAAGAGTATATTATTAAATTAAATAAAGAATTAGCAGATCTTTCTTCTCAAAAACAATTAGTTAGTGAAAGAAAGAAATATGAAGTAGATGATTTAAAATTACAAAATAATATTTTAAATTTAAAAGAAGAAGAGTTAACTTTAAATAAAAATATTACTATTTTAGAGGAAGAATTAGAATCACTTAATAATGAATTAAATGATAAGAATAGAGCTAAAAAAGAATTAGATGATGATATCTTAAATTTAACTCATAGACATTATACTTTAGAAGCTGCAATTAACTCTAAAAACAAATTAATCTTGGAAAAGAAAAATAAGATTGATATATTACAAACTAATTTAGAAGAAAATGCATCTGTTCCATATGCAGTTAAACAAATATTAAATAATCCTAGATTTTCTAATATTCATGGTACTATATCTAGTTTAATTGATGTAGATGAAGAATGTATTACTGCTATTAATGTATCTTTAGGAGCTAATTTAAATGTATTAGTAGTAGATAATGAAAATGTAGCTAAAGATGCTATTAATTATTTAAAAGATAATCATTTAGGTAGAGCTACATTCTTTCCATTAAATGTTATTAAAGAAAGAAATGTTGATAGTGATACTTTAGAATTAGTTAAGAAAGAAAAAGGTTTTGTTAATATTGCATCTAATTTAGTTAAGTATGATATTAAATATGATAATATTATTAAGAATCAATTAGGTAATATTATTGTAGTAGAAGATATTGATGCATTAAATAAAATTGGTAAATTAATTAATTATAAATATAGAGTTGTATCACTTAGTGGTGAAGTATTATTTGTTGGTGGTGCTTTAACTGGTGGTAGCTTAAAGAAACAAACTAATAGTTTAGCATTAAAAGAAGAATTATCATCATTAAATAAAATGTTAGAAGAATTAAATTCTGAAGTTAAGAAGCTTGCTAGTGATTATGCTGCTTTAGTTAATGAAGAACAAGATAAGAATGATAAAACTTATAAATTACAAAGTGAAATTATTGCTTTAAGAGAAGTAATTGAAAGAAAGAATATTACTTTAAGTGATTTAAAGAAACAATATAATGTTAAACATAATGAATTAGTTGGAACTCAAAATGTTAAAGATAATACTTTAGATAAAGAATTAAATGAATTATTAGAAAAGTTCTATCAAAAAGAAAGTGAAAGAGAATCTTTAGAAAAATCTACTAATAAATTAAAAGAAAAAATAGATAATTTATATGAAGAAATTACTACTTTAGAAAATAATAATAGACAAGTTAATTCTAAATATAATAGTTTATCTAATGAATTAAAAGATATTGAAATAGATTTAGGTAAGAAAGATGTTAAGATAGACAATTATTTAATTACTTTGAATGAAGTATATAATATGACTTATGAAAGAGCTTTAGAAAGTGCTAATTTAGATATTAATGTAGATGATACTAAGATAGTTGTATCTAAGTTAAAGAAACAAATTAGAGAATTAGGTGAAGTTAATGTAGGTGCTATTGAAGAATATAAGAATGTATCTACTAGATATGAATTCTTAACTTCACAAAAAGATGATATAGTAGCATCTATTGAAGAATTAACTAATTTAATATCATCTATGGATGAAATAATGATTGAAAGATTTAAGACTACATTTGATAATGTTGAAAAAGAATTTAAAGAAATCTTTAAAGAATTATTTAAGGGTGGTAAAGCTGATTTGGTTTTAACTGATCCTGATAACTTACTTGAAACTGGTGTAGAAATTGTTGCTATACCTCCAGGTAAGAAGTTAAATACAATAGCTTCATTATCAGGTGGTGAGAAGTCTTTAACTGCCATTGCGTTATTATTTGCAATATTAAAGGTTAAGCCAACACCATTTGTTATTTTGGATGAGGTTGAAGCAGCCTTAGATGATCCAAATGTTTTAGCATTTGCTAAATATTTAAAGAAAGAACAAGACAAGACTCAATTTGTAGTTATTACTCATAAAAAGAAAACTATGGAATATTTAGATACTTTATATGGTATTACAATGCAAGAGAGTGGTGTATCTAAACTTGTTAGTGTTAAGTTAGAGGATAATATATAATGAATGAAGTGTTTTTAAAAGTTAAAAGTAATTATGAAAGATTAGAAAAAAGTGTTAGTGAAGATATTAAAAAATATGAAGAATTACTTAATAATGAAAGTAATGAATTAAAGAAGAATGTATATAAAAGTACTATTATTAGAAGAAAGAATTATTTAAAAGATATTAAAAATATATTAAATAATATTAGAGAACCAATGATAGAAGATATTGAATATAGAAAAAATATCATGGAAAATTATGCTAACGATATAGAAAAGTATGTACCTGAAGATTTACATTTATGTTTTCATGGATGTCCTATATATACTGCTAAGGAGATAATAGAAGATAAATCGATATCTTCTTCAGTAGATAGAATAGGTACTGAAACTAGTTATGATACTACTAATCAAGTTAGTGTTACTACTAAAGATACTATTATTACTACATTAGATGGCTATAGTGATATACATACTTTAAACTATACTATACCTTGTGGTGTTGTATTTGTTATTAATCCTAAGGATGAGAGTGAAATACAATCTTCTAAAGGAATGATAATTGCTAATGTGGATTTAAATGATAAAAATAGATTACATGCTATATTATCTACACCAGAGAATATGGATAAGTTAAAAGAGTGGTGTAATAACTCTAATTTAGATAGTAATTTAGTTAAAACTTTTGATCAATTTATAAATCAGTATAAAAATATAAATATTAAATAAAAAAAGAGACATAAGTCTCTTTTTTAAATTTCTCTTGCGGTATTTGCACCTTTATATGGGTTTTTAGGATCAATTTTATCAGTAAATAGAATTCCGTTTAAATGATCTATTTCATGTTGGAAGGCTATTGCTATGTCCTCTCTGACTCTTACTTGGAATTTGTTTCCATCTTCGTCATAAGCTTCAACTGTGATTCTAGCATGTCTTGGTACTATTCCTTCAACATCTCTGTTGATTGATAAGCATCCTTCACCTTCGCCAACATAAATCATTTCTTCTGATTGAGAAATAATTTCTGGATTTATAATAACATATTCTTCAAATTGTCCTTCTTCAACTTCATCACAAATAACAAATATTCTTTCTAGTTCACCAATTTGAACATAAGATAATCCCATACCTGGTCTTAAGTTATATTTTTGTGAATATTCTTCTATTTGAGACATTCTTAGATATAAAAGCATATCTTTTATATCTTTTTTTTGTTTATCTGTAAGTGGAAAAGTTACTTCTTTACTTACTTGATGAAGTATTTTTTCTTTTTCATCTAATATTTTAATATCTGGTAATTTCATTTTCTCACCTCTAACGCCATAATATTTTATCAAAATGTATCAAAAAAATAAAGTATTTTTATTTTTTCTTTATATCAATTATATTACAGTATAATCTATAAATTGTAAAGTTAGAGTGTCAACTATGAAAAAAATGATGTAAAAATATGTATATTTTTAAAAATAAAAAAGGAAATTAGAGATTTATAGACAATATTATCTATGAAGGGTTAGATAAAGGAGGTGAGAAGATGTTAACTTTTTTAAAGAAAAATATTATAGCTTGTATATCTGTTGTTGTTACATTAAGTGTAGTAGGTGTTTTGGTTTACTGCTCTTTAAATAATGAAGTGAGTGCTATGGAAATAGTTCAAGAAGAACAAAAATGTGAGTGTGAAGAGATAAGTGAAGAAGTTTTAGTTGATATTAAAGGAGCAGTTAAGAAACCAGGCGTATATAAATTAGGTAAAAATTCAATAGTTAATGACGTTATAGTACTTGCTGGTGGATTGAAGAGTGGTGCTACTACTGATGATATTAATTTATCTAAAGCTATTTATAATGAAATGGTTATATATATTTCTACTAAAAGTGAATTAAAAGAAAAACAAAATAATACTAGTAATATCCCTTCAAGTACTAGTGAAACTAAAGTAGACAATATATGTGTTAATCCAAATAAAGTAAATATAAATAGTGCAACAGTAGATGAATTAACTACTTTAAATGGTATAGGAGAAGCTAAAGCAATAAAGATTATAGATTATAGAAACACTAATGGTTTATTTAAATCTATAGAGGATATTAAGAATGTATCTGGTATAGGAGAAGCTTTCTATGAAAAGATTAAAGATAATATTACAATCTAATTTATTTTATTATTTATTATTAATATTAAGTTTTATATATGTATTTTTTGCAACAGTTTTAATTTCATATAAATCTAAATATACTAATGAAAATAAATTAGAGGGGGTAGTATTAAGTAAAAAAATAGATGGTAATAAAGTATCTATAACTTTTAAAACTGATAAAGAAAAAGTTGTAGGTACTTATTACCTAAAAACAAAAGAAGAACAAGAATACTTTATAAATAATTTAAAATATGGCAGTTATGTTAGTTTAACTGGTGAATTAGTTGATCCAAGTAATAATACTATATTTAACATTTTTAATTATAAGAAGTATTTATATAACAAAAGAATATATATAATACTTAATATTAATGGCTTTAATATAAGTAATGATAATATTAGTTTAATTAATAGATTTAAAAACTATTTAAGTGATATCATTGATAAAAGAAATAATAGTGAATATATTAAAATATTTATATTAGGTGATAAAACTGGTATAGATAGTGATAATTTAAATAATTATCAAACACTTGGTATAAGTCATTTATTTAGTGTTTCAGGTATGCATATTACATTGTTTTCTAGTATAGTATTGTTTTTATTATCTAAGTTAAAGAATAAAAATATACCTATAATAATGTCTTTAATAGTTTTGTTTATATATGGTTTGTTATGTTCATTTCCTTCATCTATTAAAAGAGCATATACTTTATATTTATTATTATCATTAAATAAAATATTTAAATTAAATATTAAAAATATGTATTTATTTTATTTAACTATAGTAA
>CAMOFW010000017.1 GCA_946613765.1 uncultured Mycoplasmatota bacterium | reverse complement strand
AATAATAATCCAATATTAAATATAATTAATAATATTAATAGTCCTTTACTTTTCTTTTTATCCATTAATATAGTTAAATAATAATTAATAATAATGGATATAATCATTAAGAATATATAATAAGGTTCTCCCCAAGCATAAAAGAGTAGTGAGAATAATAATAATATAATATTTCTAGTTTTTACTTTTTTAGCTATAAAATAGCAAAGAAGAAATAAAGGTAAAAACATAAACATAAATATTGTAGACGAAAATACCATATTATTTCACCCCCTTATTTAAATATAAATTATATAAATCAAATAATTCTACTTCAGCTTCTTGTAAATATAATACATTTTTAACATTCTTATTTTCTACATAATCACTTAAATTAAAATCGTTATCTTTAAACTTACCATATCTTAAATTTACCACATATGTATTCTTATAATTTTGTGCTATTAAATAATCTATTTGCCAAGCAAGTGAATCACTA
Organism: uncultured Mycoplasmatota bacterium; assembly: GCA_946613765.1. GTDB lineage: Bacteria > Bacillota_I > Bacilli_A > RF39 > UBA660 > RUG12834. The sequence goes on along the minus strand of CAMOFW010000017.1, from coordinate 12,102 downwards.
ATAATTAGTAAGTTATCATCACTTTTAATATCGTTATTAGTATAAATAACTTCATCATATTGTCCATCAAAATATCCAACATAATAATCATAGAATGGATTATTCTTTTTACTAATGTTTAATGGTTTAAACTTATTTTCTTTAATATTAACTTCTAAATTATTAGGATAATCTATTGCAGTTAAAGTATCACTAACTCTAGTAGATAAAACACTCTTAGCCATAGAACCATAATATGGTTCTAATACTTCTTTAACTTTATATTCTTTATTATCTTCTTTATCTAATAATTTAACAATATCTTTATATACTTTTAATGCACCATAGGCATTATAATGATGATCAGTCTTATAAAAATACTTATAATAATCATTACCACTATCAAAGTATGCAATTTTAATTTTATCAAAACCTTTATTATAATTTGCTAATAAATCTTCAACAAAATGACCTTTAATATTATTAATGTTATTTACCATTTCATATCTATATGGAATATACATATAAAAATTAACATCCTCATATGAATTATATAAATCAGCATATCGATTTAATTGATTACTTAATCTATCATATAATTCATTGTCGCTATAATTATTAACAATAAAATATGCATTATTATTTTTATTAAAAAATACTTTTTCATTATCACTATTATTCTTTAAATAAACATTATCTAAATATAATGAATCAATATCCATAACAGAATTAAAATAAATTTCATTTATATTTTGATATAAAGGAAAATAGTTATTAACTCTATTTTCAATATTAGTTTCTAGACTCATTATCTTATCATATATTGGATCATTACTCTTTTCAACAACCTTCCAGTTATCTCCTTTATAAAAATCAATAACATGTAATGTAATTAATCCAGTTTTAACAATTACAAAAATAAGTACAAAAAAAATAATAAATATAAATGTTTTACTCAATAAATTTAGCTTTTTCATATAATTACCTCTATAAATAGTTTACTATAAACTTGTGGAAAATAATAGTTTATTTTGTTATAATTAGTAATAGTTATTAAAGGAAGTGAGAAATATGAAAGTTTGTGTTTTAGCTAGTGGCAGCGAAGGAAATTCAACATATGTTGAAACTAAAACTCATAAAATCTTAATTGATTTAGGTATGAATATGAAATATATTAAATCTAAATTAGAAGAACTTGAAGTTTCTCCAAATGAAATAGATACTGTGCTTATTTCCCACGTTCATAAAGATCACATTGGTTGTCTAGATTCATTTATTAAAAAATATGATCCTAATGTATATTTATCAAAGATAATGTATTCAGAATTAGATAACAATAGTTTAATAAAGAGTTATGATAACATAGTATTCTTTGATACAGATTTTTATATAGATAATTTAAAAATAGAGTTAATTAAAACATCACATGATACAAAAGACTCAAGAGGATTTATCATAACAGAAAATGATAAAAGTGTAGTATATATAACAGATACTGGTTATTTAAATCAAAGATTCTTTAATAAATTAAAAAACAAGAACTTATATTTATTTGAATCTAATCATGATGTTGAAATGCTAATTAATGGTAAATATCCTAAATGGTTAAAAGATAGAGTAGTTGGTCCATATGGCCACTTATCTAATAAAGATGCATCTATCTATTTAACTAAATTAGTTGGTGAAAATACTAAAAAAATAGTATTAATGCACTTAAGTAAAGAAAATAATAAACCAGAAGTTGCATTAGATACTATTAAAGAAATATTTGATGAATACAACGTAGACTTTAAAAACATTACATACGCTAAACAAAGAGAGAAATCGAGTGTGATGAAAATATGATAAATATTATCTGTATGGGTAAAATAAAAGAAAAGTATTTAAATGATTTAATAGATGATTACACTAAAAGAATAAGTAAATATCATAAATTAAATATCATTGAATTACCTGATAATGATATAGAAACAGAAACTAAAAATATTTTAAAACATATTAAACCTAATGATTATGTTATATCTCTAGCTATAGAGGGTAAACAATTAGATTCAGTAGAATTATCTAACCTAATAGATAAGACATTTATTAACTATCCAACTATAGATTTTATAATAGGAGAATCTAATGGATTATCAGATGAAATTAAAAATAAATCTAATATGTTATTATCTTTTTCTAAATTAACATACCCACATGGTTTATTTAGAGGTATTCTTCTAGAACAAATATATAGATCATTTAAAATATTAAATAATGAATCATATCATAAATAAAAAAAGTAAGATTTAATCTTACTTATTTTTTTTATTGATTAATTTAACTTTAACGCCTCTTCTTGCACCGAAAGCTTTCTTTTGTCCTTCTTTTAAGTTAACTTTATAAGTTCTCATTATTATCCCTCCAAATCTATGCTATTATAGCATACATTTTAAAAAATGTTAAATTATTTTTCTTTAATATCTTCAACTACTTTAGCGTCTTTAACTTCAGTCTTTTTATTTTTCTTTTTATCTTTCTTAACTAAAGCAACTGATTCTTGTTTTTCTTCACTAACTTTAATACTCTTTCCAGTAAAGAAACCAATGATTTCTAATACTGCATATACCATCATAATTACACCAATAATTTGAATAGCTAGGTTACTTACAAGTACTGTATATAAACCTGCAGCTATTAAAAGAATAGCTATAACTAATTGAGAAGTAAATGCACTAGTATGTTTTGGCATAGATAAGGCTGTAATTAACTTTTCAATACCATTAAATAATATCCATGCACCAATTACATATTGAATAATTAAACTAATACTATCTGATAATATAATAAATAATATACCAATAATAACTAATACAATACCCATAGTTAGTAATGTAGCAGGGGTATTACTATCATTTTTAGTTTCATAATAATTTCTAACTATCATAAATAATCCATATAGAATTAATACTGCACCAAATCCAGATGCAACTATTGATATAACTTTATCTGCATAGGCAAATACTAAAGCACCAAATATTAAAAATAATATTGATTTAATTAAACTCCTTGAATTGTTTTTTAATAACATAATTATCCCTCTTTCTAATATAGATTATAAAATAAAAACATATTTGTGTAAAGTGATTAGTTATTTCATTTAATTATAATAAACTTCGTGATATAATCAAAATAATAGGGGAGGTATGACTTGATGATAACATTTGAATCAGCTCTAAAAGTATTAAAAAAGTATGGCTATAAATCTAAAGATTCACAACCATATCTATATAAAAATAATAAAGAAATAGGTATTAACTATTCTTATATAGACGAAAAGTATGGTATTACAGATAGAGTTATTTCCTTCAGAAATGATATAGATTTAGATATGTTCTTAAAAAAATATCAATGGTATAAACTAAATAATAAAAAATATGATGTTAAACTAAAATTAAATAATTATGAAATATCATCACCAGAGGTCTTATATATAAGAGATAACCATGTAATGACTGATGATGAAATGTTTAATATTGATTCTTATGATAAAACAAAGAAGAAAAACAATAGATTATCTCATGCTAAGAAAAAACTAATCGAAGCAGAAAATCTAATGAATCATTATAATAATGAAAAGAGAATAAAAGAACAATTTGTTAATAATTTCAATGCTAAAGAAAATGAATTAAGAAAGAGTTATATAGAATTACAATCTTTAGTAGATGCTTATAACAGAACTAAACAAGAAATAGAATTTGAAAAGTTTGATAATGAATTTATAACACCTAAAATAATCGAAGATAATATAAATGAATTATTAATTCAATTCAAAGAAAAACTACCTAATGAAGAAAAATTATCTAAATTAACTTCTTCACTATGGGATCTAAATAAAGATTTAGAACTAAACGAAGCTTATATGTATGCTCTTAAGTATAACGATGACATCGATGAAGAACTAAGATTAACTGTTACTAAAATCGATTATATGAAAGAATTACTATCTAAAAAGAGAAGTATCTTTAAAATAGTTGATCTTAAAAAGATATTTAATAATATAGATAATACTAGTACTTATGAAAGTATATATGGAGATGATTTTGAAGAAAAGTATAAAACATTTATATATTCTAAATATGATGTACTAGATAAAATTGATGAATTTAGATTATGTGAATATTTAAATAACTTTAAAACAAGAAAAACATATGATATTGAAAGAAATATTAAGAGATGTTCTCAAAAAACTAACAAAAAGAATGAATACGAATCAATGGAAGTTATTCAAAAAGAATTAACTAAGCAATATAATTCTAATTTAAATGAAAAAGAAAAAGCTGCATTGACTTTATATGTATCATTATATAAACCATTATTTGACTTAATTCAAAGAATTAATAATTATGATACTTTAGAAACTTCTGAATTAATTAATCTACTAAACATAACAGATAATTATAATTCTCTAATGGATGAATGTTTTAATAAAGTAAAAGAATTACTAAAAGATAATAAAACTATTAAAACTAAATTATTTAAATATATTAAGTTTAATAATGAAGAAGACTTTATTAAGTCGTTGGTGAATACTTTAAAAGTTATATCTAAAATTAATAATAAATTAGTATTAAAACATAATACTAAAGTATTCTTTATAGTAAGTGATTTAGATAATATTAATAAAGAAAAGATAATAACTACATCATCAACAATAAGTCCATATATGAATTCTAATAATAAAAATAGAGTTATATCAGCAAGACTTAAGAAAGGTATTAATATCTTATATTCGCCTAAGTATTTGAATATCTTAGATAACAAATTAGAATTAATAGATAATAAAGTAGAGTTACTTCTAGATACAAGAGATATTAATATAATATTAGATGATAATATTATAACTTATACTAGATTTAAATCTAATATAGTTAAAGAAGAAGACTATTCATATATTGATAAATATGATGTTAATTATAAAATAAACATTAATAAAGCTATTATAGAAAAGAGAGATAATAATGAATGATAATATAGAATTACCTAAAACTAATAAAGAAGAAAATATCATTGAAGAATCTAAAGAAATGGTAAAAAAAGATGTTAAAACATTTAAAATATTCTTTAAAGATGTTAAAGAATATCTAACATCAAGAAACTCTAGTGAACTAGGGGAATTAGTATGGAGATTAGTTTTAATAGCATTAGCAGTAATAGTATTATACGTACCATTCCAATTATTTAGAGATTTGGGTATTAATATTTTAATATCCGTAGGTATTAATTTTAGTGATAAAACTCTTAATATGTATAACTCAATATTTAATATTATATATTCAATATTTGGTATAGTTTTATTCTTTACATTATGTAAAGATAGATTCTATAAAATAGTTAAAACTCAAGAAAAAAACAAAGAAAAACAAAATTAGCATTATTGCTAATTTTTTGTTGAAAAAATGACGATTTTATGGTATTATTTATACATTTGTGAAGTGAGATGATTTTATGGATAAAATTATTAATATTGCTGTTGTTGCTCACGTAGATGCAGGTAAATCAACATTGGTTGATGCTCTACTTAAACAAAATGGCGCATTTAGAGAAAATGAAGAAGTAAATGATCAAGTAATGGATAGTAATGATCTTGAAAGAGAAAGAGGAATTACTATTTATTCTAAACCATGTGCTATTCATTATAAAGATTATAAGATTAATATTGTAGATACTCCAGGACATGCTGATTTCTCATCTGAAGTAGAAAGAATTATGCGTACTGTAGATACTGTTGTATTAATCGTTGATGCTAAAGAAGGACCAATGCCTCAAACAAGATTTGTTTTAAAGAAAGCTTTAGAACAAAACTTAAGACCAATTTTATTTATTAATAAGATAGATAAAAAAGATCAAAGAGCTGAAGAAGTTGTTAACATGACATTTGATTTATTTATGGAATTAAATGCAACAGATGAACAACTTGATTTCCCAATCGTTTATGGTATAGCAAGAGAAGGTAAAACTGGTTTAACTTTAGATGGTGAAATGACTGATGTTAAACCATTACTAGATGTAATCTTAAATCATGTTAAACCATTCGAAGGTAATGAAAATGATAACTTACAATTACAAATTTGCCAATTAGATTATGATTCATTCATTGGTAGACTTGGAGTAGGTAGAATTACTAAAGGTAAAATTAAGAATGGACAAACAGTTACTTTAGCTAGAAATGGCTCAGATAAAACAACTGACTTTAGAATTTCTAAACTATTTGTTGAAGAAGGAATTAAGAGAAAAGAAGTTAATGAAGCATTTTATGGTGATATCGTAACTATTGCTGGATGTTCAGATATTTCAATCGGTGATACAGTTTGTGAAAAAGGAAATGTTGATGCACTTCCTCCAATCACAATTGAAAGACCAACAATGTCTATGAACTTTATGGTTAACTCATCACCATTTGCTGGTCAATCAGGAAAATTCTTAACATCTAGACATATTAAAGAAAGATTAGAAAAAGAATTAGAAACTAACGTTGGATTAGAAGTAGAAGAATTACCAGGAACTGATGGATTTAAAGTTTCAGGTAGAGGTGAACTACACTTATCAGTTTTAATTGAACAAATGAGAAGAGAAGGATTTGAACTTTGTGTTTCAAAACCAGAAGTATTATATGAAGAAATAGATGGAAGAAAATGTGAACCATTTGAAAACGTTATCGTTAATACTCCATCTGAGTATGCTTCAACAATCATCTCTGACTTACAAGAAAGAAAAGCAACTCTAACTATAATGCAAAACTCAGAAACTGATGCTAACTATACTCATTTAGAATTTAGTGCTCCAACAAGAGGTTTAATCGGATATAGATCTGCGTTTATTACTAACACTAAAGGTGAAGGTATCATGGTTAGATCATTTGATGAATATAAACCATATGTTGGTGAAATTAGAGGTAGAAAAAATGGTGTATTAGTTTCAATGGAAACTGGTAAAACTTTAGGTTATTCACTATGGAATCTACAAGATAGAGGAACAATGATTATTGGTCCAGCAGTTGATGTATATGCTGGTGAAATCGTTGGTATTAACAACAGAGATAATGACTTAAACGTTAACCCATGTAAGAACAAAGAAATGTCTAACACAAGAAGTAAAGCTAGTGATGATGCTATCGCTTTAGTTCCACCTAAAACATTTAACTTAGAAGAAGCATTAGAATTCATTGCAGATGATGAATATGTAGAAATTACACCTGATGCAATTCGTATGAGAAAAAAAGTTTTAGATGCAAATGAAAGATATAGATTAAATAGAAAATAAGAGAATTTTAATTCTCTTTTTTTATGTTTTGTGAAAATTAAATGAAAACTTATTATATTTCAATAAAAAATAACGTTTTTTTATTGATTTTACTTGTTTTGTGGTATAATTTTTATAGGAGGTAAAATAATGGAAAAGAACAAAAAGAAAAGTTCAACTGTAAGTAAGAAGTCTACTGTTAAAAAGACAGTAACAAAAAAAGTTCCAGCTAAAAAAGCTGAAGAAGTTAAAAAAGTTGAAGTAAAAGAAACAAAAGTAGAAACTGTTAAAAAACCAAAAAGAGAATTTAAACATTCAACATTTAAAATTCTAGGTTTAGTTATTTTAGTAGTTGCCCTATTAACTTGGTTCATCAAAGGTGGATCTTGGGACTACACAAATGCTGAAAGTATCTCTTTTGTAGCTAATGAAACTGCAACTAAAACAGGAATTAATGAATTATTCCTAAGTCTATACTACGGAATTAACTATTATCTAGTTCAACTAGTATTCTTAGCTATTCTTGGTATATTCTACGGAGTTGTTGCTAAAACTAACGGTTATAAAGCAATGGTTAAAAAACTAGCTTCTTTATTTAAAGGTAAAGAAACAGTATTTACTTTAATCGTTACTTGCTTAATCGCAGCTTTAACTTCAGTAACAACTCAACCAATCGTTGTAGTAACATTTATTCCTTTAATTATTAGTGTTGCTAAAGAATTAAAGATGAATAAGGTTAGTACAATGCTTATTACATTCGGAGCACTAGCTGTTGGTCTAATGGGATTAACAATTGGTACATATGGTACTAATTATGCAGCTACTCAATTAGGTGCTGAATTAACTGATGGTCTACTTTATAGATTAGTAGTATTAGTTGTTGGATACTTAGCATTAAATATTTTTGTACTATTATTCAATAAAAAACATACTAACTTAGAAGTAGTTGAAGAAGTATTTGAAGAAAGTACTGAAGAATCAAAAGCTAAAGCATGGCCATTCTTCGTATTATTTGGAATTTTACTAGTATTAGTAGTTCTAGGATATATTGGATGGAATAATGTTTTAGGAATTGAAGTATTTGATAATTTCCATAAATGGTTAACAACTGAAATCGTAGTTGGAAAAGATGAATTACCAATCTTTGGTGATATTCTTGGAAAAATTACTGCATTCGGTTCTTGGGATCCATTTATCATTAATTATATTATGCTTATAGTTTTAGTATTTACTAAATTCTTAAGTCATATTAAATTTGATACATTACTTGAAAATGCACTTGCAGGATTAAAGAAAATGGCTAAACCAATCGTTCTAGTTGCAATGGCTTACTCAGTATTCGTACTTTGCTATTGGTCAGGAATTACTAATACAATTGTAAATGTATTTAATACTGGATCTGGATTTAATCCATACATGACTGCTTTAGGTAATACAATTGCTGACTTCTTACATGTTGATGTTGAATACACAGGATTTGCTTTTGGTGCATTCTATGCTGCAAAATATGCTGACTTTACACAACAATTATTAACTATTTTTGCTGCTACAAGTGGTTTTGTTGCATTATGTGCTCCAACAAGTGTATTTGCTTTAATCGGACTTTCATTTACTAAATTATCTTATAAAGATTATGTTAAAGCTATTTGGAAGTTTATTGTAGCATTACTTGTTGTATTAGCATTAATATTAACAGTAGTTACATATTTATAATATAAAAATTAATCTACGAGAAATCGTAGATTTTTTTGTTTAAAATGACAAATTATTACTCATAATTTTCATAGAATTATATCAAGGAGGAATTTATGAGTGAATTAGATAAAATACTAAAAAAAGCAGAAAAAGAACATGATAATTTAAAACACCCTTATGTGGGTACGGAACACCTTTTACTAGCCATACTTTCGTATGATAACGAATTAACTGAATATTTAAAGGAATATAATTTAACATATAATAAATTTAAAAGAAAATTAATAAAAGTAATCGGAGAGGGTACTAAGAAATCTTCATATGTGCTTTATACACCTATGTTAAGAAAAGTACTAAAAATAGCTCAAACTAATAATGATGAAATAACATCAATAGATTTATTTAATTCTTTATTAGATTCAAAAGAAGGCATAGCAATACGCTTGCTTGAAGAATTAAATATAGATGTTGATAATATTGAATTTATTAACAAGGAAGAGATAAAAATAACCAATAGAGATGAAGAAATAAATGAAATATTTCAAATACTTATGAGGAAAAATAAATGTAATCCTTTATTAATTGGAGATGCTGGAGTAGGTAAAACTGCTATAGTTGAAGAAATAGAAAGAAGATTAATACATAAAGAAGTACCAACAAGTTTAATAGGATATAAAATTAAAAAAGTAGATCTATCATCTATGCTAGCAGGAACTAAATATCGTGGAGATTTTGAAGATAAAATAAATAAATTATTAACATCTATTGAAAATAAAAAGACCATTATATTTATAGATGAAATACATACACTGGTTAATGCTGGTGGAGCAGAAGGAGCTATATCGGCAGGCGATATCTTTAAACCATATCTAGCTCGAGGCAAAATAAAGTGCATCGGAGCAACAACAAACAAAGAATACAACGAATTCTTTAAAATAGATGAAGCACTAAATCGTAGATTTCAAAGAGTAATAATAGATGAACCAGATAATAATAAAACTTTATCCATTTTAAAATCACTAAAGAAAGAATATGAAAAATATCATAAAGTATCTATAGATAGTAATGTATTAAATGAAATAATATATATATCCTCTAAATATATAACTAATAAAAAGAATCCTGATAAATCAATTGAACTACTAGATTCTATTTGTACTAATGCAAGATTTAAAGAACAAGATAAAGTAACTATAGAGAACTTATATGATGTATTTAAATCTAGATATAAAATAGATATATCAAATAAATATATAAGAAAAGTATTAGATAAAAAAGAAATCTTGTTAGCAAATAAAGATTTATTAACAACTATCAATTGTTCGAATATAATAAGCATTGATGGAAATGATTATAAGAATGATGAAGATTTATTAAAACTCTATGGTAATATAAAATCTAAAGAAGATTATATCTTAAAAAAAGTATTAGATAATCCAGTCGGAGTAATAACTATTACAAATTATAATTATAATGAAATATTAAAAGAGTTTATATCAAAACTTACCACTAATAGATATTTAATAGATAACTTTGGTAATAATATTAACTTTAACAACTATATAATTATCATGGAAAAACTAACATCTGATAGTACTATTGGATTTACTACAAATACTAGTCAAAATAGTGTAATATATAAGGAAATAAAGCAAAAAACACTACTACCTATTATATAATTGTGGTAAAATAATAACAACTAAAGGAGTAATTATTATGTTAACAAAACGATGTTGCACTTACTTTTGTATTAATAATAAAATATAAAGGAGTGTAGATTATGAAATTATATAATACTTTAACAAGAACAATCGAAGAATTTGTACCTAATAATAAAGATGATGTAAGAATATATACATGTGGTCCGACAGTATATCATTATGCACATATAGGTAATATTAGAAATTATATAGGACATGATATTTTAGAAAAAACTTTAAGATATTTAGGTTACGGAGTAACTAGAGCAATGAACATCACTGACGTAGGTCATCTAACAAGTGATAGCGACTCTGGTGAAGATAAAATGGAAGTAGCTAAAAAAAGAGAACATAAGAGTGCAATGGAAATTGCTAAATACTATACTGATGAATTCTTTAAGGATTTTAAAAAAGTAAATTGTAAGGTTCCTGAAATAGTTTCACCAGCAACAGATAATATTGAAATGTATATTAAAATAATAACTAAATTATTAGAAGATGGTTATGCATATATATCTGGTGGTAATGTTTACTTTGATGTATCTAAGGTAAAAGATTATTATCAATTAACAAACCATAAGATTGATGAAATGGTAGTAGGTGCCAGAGAAGGTGTAGAAGAAGATGGTAACAAGAGAAACCAAGCTGACTTCGCACTTTGGTTTACTACATCAAAATTTGAAAATCATGAACTACAATGGGAGTCCCCTTGGGGTAAAGGTTATCCAGGATGGCACATTGAATGTTCTGGTATTTCAATTAAATACCTAGGAGAACATTTAGATATTCATGGTGGAGGAGTAGATAACATCTTCCCACACCATACAAATGAAATAGCTCAATCTGAATCATACTTAGGACATAAATGGTGCAACTATTGGTTCCATAATGAACACTTATTAGATGAATCAGGTAAGATGTCTAAATCTAACGGTGCTATACTTACTGTATCAGTATTAGAAGAAAAAGGATATGATCCATTAGCATTTAGATTTATGTGCTTAAATTCTCATTACAGAAAACAATTAGTGTTCTCATATGATGCTTTAGAACAAGCTCAAAATACACTAAATAAATTAAGAACAAGAATTGCTAATATATCTAAAGATGGAGAATTAGACAAAGATAAATTTGATGAATATAATAATAGATTCAAAGAAAATATATCAGATGATGTTAATACTGCTAATGCTTTAACTGTATTATATGACTTATTAAAAGATGATACAGTTAATAATACAACAAAACTAGAATTAATAACTAACTTTGATAAAGTATTTGATGTAAATTTAATTAAATCTAATGAAGTAGATGAAGAATTATTAAAATACATCAATGAAAAGATTGAAGAAAGAAAACAAGCAAAAGCAAATAAAGACTTTGAACTAGCAGATAAAGTAAGAAATGAATTACTTGAAAAAGGTATTCAACTTAAAGATACTAGAGA